>NZ_JBNDIK010000009.1:0-181665 GCF_050434365.1 Massilia sp. UYP32 | reverse complement strand
ATCGCTTATAACCTGATTCGCGTTGAGATCGCCAAGGCCGCGCTGGAAGCGAAATGCGAACCGACGAGCATCAGTTTTACTACTGCCCTGATGACCATCCAGAACGAGTTGATGATGACGGGCCCAGCAACAGCACAAGGGAGGATACCGGAGATGCTTAAGCGCTTACGTGGACGGTTGGTACTTGAACTGAAAGCGCAACGACCCGGACGAAAATTTGACCGCGTCGTTAAGGCAGTAGCTCAACGGTATCCAGAAAAACGGCTATCGAGAAAACCTTAACTTAGCGGCATTAGACTCTGACCCTGCTTTGCGGGCGGGAAGGTGGGGATGTCAAACAGGCAATTGGCAGCTTGCTACGATTCGACAAGCCGGGCTTGAGCGGCTACACTACCGCCACCTGAAAGATTTGCCGCAAAGGAGAGAACATGAGTTGGTTGGAAAAGCTGCTGCCCCCTCGGATCCAGCGCTCCGATGCCGCTAACCGCAAGACCATGCCGGAAGGCCTCTGGGTCAAGTGCCCGTCGTGCGAGTCGGTGCTGTACCGTGCGGACATCGAGTCCAATCTGCACGTGTGCCCGAAGTGCGACCACCATATGCGCATCCGCGCCCGCGACCGCCTCGACGCCCTGCTCGATGAAGGCGGCCGCTACGATATCGGCCAGGAGACCCTGCCGGTCGATACGCTGAAGTTCAAGGACAGCAAGAAGTATCCGGATCGCCTGAAGGCGGCCATGGACGCCACCGGCGAAACCGATGCGCTGATCGTGCAGGGCGGTTCGATCATGAGCCTGCCGGTCGTCGTCGCCTGCTTCGAATTCGAATTCATGGGCGGTTCGATGGGTTCCGTCGTTGGCGAGCGTTTCGTGCGCGGCGCGCAAGTGGCGCTCGAGCAGAAAGTGCCGTTCATCTGCATTACCGCCACCGGCGGCGCCCGCATGCAGGAAGGCTTGCTGTCGCTGATGCAGATGGCCAAGACCACCGCCATGCTGACCAAGCTGTCCGAAAAGAAGCTGCCGTTCATTAGCGTGCTGACCGACCCGACCATGGGCGGCGTCTCGGCCTCGTTCGCCTTCATGGGCGACGTCGTCATCGCCGAACCGAAGGCCCTGATCGGCTTCGCTGGTCCGCGCGTGATCGAGAACACCGTGCGCGAGAAATTGCCAGAAGGTTTCCAACGCGCCGAGTTCCTGGTCACCAAGGGCGCCGTCGACATGATCGTCGACCGCCGCAAGATGCGCGAAGAAATCGCGCGCCTGCTGGCCCTGCTGCAAAACCAGGCGACCGAAGTCCTGGCCTGATAGACACAAGGGCGACTTCGGTCGCCCTTTCAGCTTGTGCGCCCGCGCAGGGCCGCCGAGCACATCGATCGTATTCACCATGTCCCCACTTCCCACCACCTTGCCCGATTGGCTGGCCCTGCTCGAGTCGCGCCATGCCGAAACCCATATCGACATGGGCCTGGACCGCGTGCGCGCCGTCAAGGAGCGCTTGCAGCTGGCCTTCGATTGCCCGGTGATCATGGTCGCCGGCACCAATGGCAAGGGTTCCACCTGCGCGATGCTCGAATCGGTGCTGCTGCAGTCCGGCTACCGTGTCGGCCTCTACATCAAGCCGCACTTCCTCGACTTCAACGAGCGCGCCCGCATCAACGGCGAGATGGCATCCGATGAGGCGCTCGTGGGCGCCTTCAACGCGGTCGAAGCCGCCCGCGCCGGCACCGACCTGACGTATTTCGAATTCACCACCCTGGCCATCGCCCACCTGATCTCGAAGAGCGGCGTCGACGTCGCCATCCTCGAAGTCGGCCTGGGCGGACGCCTGGACGCGGTCAACGTCATCGACGCCGACGTTTCCATCGTCACCAGCATCGATATCGACCACACGGCCTACCTGGGCGATACGCGCGAGCAGATCGGCTTCGAGAAGGCCGGTATCTTCCGTCCTGGCAAGCCGGCGATCTGCAGCGACCCGGTGCCGCCGCAATCGCTGATCGACCATGCCGAGAAAATCGGCGCCGACCTGTGGCTGCTCGGCCGCGACTTCAACTACCAGGGCGACCAGCAGCAGTGGAGCTATGGCGGCCGCGGCCAGCGCCGCAACTCGCTGGCCTATCCGGCCCTGCGCGGCGCCAACCAGCTGCTCAACGCCTCGGCCGCGCTGGCCGCGCTCGAGGCGCTGCGCATGCAGCTGCCGTGCGGCGCCCAGGAAACCCGCGCCGGCCTGGCCCTGGTCGAACTGCCGGGCCGGTTCCAGGTGCTGCCGGGCCGTCCGACCCAGGTGCTGGACGTCGCCCACAATCCCCACGCCGCCGCCACCCTGGCCCAGAACCTGGGCAATATGGGCTTCCACCGCTTCACGTACGCCGTGTTCGGCATCATGGACGACAAGGACATCGAGGCGGTGATCGCGCCGATGGCCGGCTTGATCGATCACTGGTGCGTGACCGGGCTCGATTCGCCGCGCTCGGCCGAGCCGGAAGCGCTGGCCGACAAGCTGCGCGAACTGAAGCCGGCCGGCGCCAAGGATGACGATTTTTCTGTGAGCAGTTTCGCAACGCCAGCCGAGGCCTATGCGAATGCGCTGAGCCGGGCAGGGGAGAATGATAGAATTGTGGTCTTTGGCTCTTTCTACACGGTTGCAGGCGTCATGGCGGCGCGTAAATCGAGTCTTCACTGACCTTCTTCACCCTATTACCTGAACCACATGGGCTTGTTCTCGTTCGGCAATAAAAACAAGCAAGAAACTGTCCGGGACAGCGGGCACTTCGTCAAGGACGACGACGCCGCTTATACCGAGCGCGCCCGCTCCAAGCGTGCAAGTTCCGCGGGCGAGGCGGGTCGCCGCACCAGCCGCGGCGACCCGATCCTGCCCGAAAAGAAGCGCGCCCGCCGCCGCCTCGTCGGCGCCATCGCGCTGGTCCTGGCGGCCGTCGTCGCGCTGCCGATGCTGCTCGATTCCGAGCCCAAGCCGTTGGCCACCGACATCGCCATCCACATCCCGGACAAGGACAAGGCAGCGCCGCTGCCGGTGCCGTCCGAGCAGGTGGCGCCGATGGCCAGCGTCGACAGCGACGAAGAGATCATCGAGCCGGCGCCTGCGGCCACCGGCCCTGCGGCCGGTGTCCCCGCAACCGACGCCCGCGTGACGGCCCCGGCGGCCAACGATCCGCCGCCGATGCGCATGCTGGAACAGGCCGAGCCGCCGAAACCGGAGCCAAAACCCGAGCCGAAGCCCGAACCGGTGAAGCCGAAGGCCGAACCGAAGCCCGAGCCGGTGAAGCCCGAGCCGAAGCCGGAACCGAAACCCGAGAAGAAACCCGAGCCAGCGAAGAAACCGGCCGAGACCCATCCGAAGGCCGAGCAGGTCGCCAAGCCCGCGCCGAAGGACGACGCCGCGCGCGCCATGGCCATCCTCGAAGGCAAGCCGGCCGAGCCGCAGAAGGCGCAAGGCCCGGCGCCGCGCTTCGTGGTGCAGGTCGCCGCCCTGGCCAGCCAGGAAAAGGTCACGGAATTGCAGGAGCGCCTGCGCGGCGCCGGTATCGCGTCGTTCACCCAGAAGTCGGGCGAACTGATCCGTGTGCGGATCGGTCCGTTCAGCAAGGAAGAAGCCGAGAAAGTGCGCGCCAAGCTGGGCGGCATCGGCCTGTCCGGCACCATGGTGCCGCTCTGATCTTGCTCTGAAGCGTGACGATTTTCGATTACCTGGTGCTGTTCGTGCTGATCGCTTCCGTCGTCATCAGCACCCTGCGCGGCCTGGTCAAGGAAATCCTGTCGCTGCTGGGCTGGATCGTCGCCTTCGTGGTGGCCAATGCCTATGGCGCCGGGCTCGCGCCGCTGCTGCCGGAAGTGATTCCCGGCGACACGGCGCGCCTGATCGTGGCCTTCATCGCGCTGTTCCTGGGCGTGCGTATCCTGATGGGCCTGCTGTCGCTGGCGATCGGCGCCCTGGTGGAAGCCACCGGGCTCTCGCTGGCGGACCGCGGCCTCGGGGGATTGTTTGGATTGGCGCGCGGCGTTGTAATCGTGCTGGCCGGCGTCATATTGTGTGGGATGACGGACATTCCGAAGCAGGCATTCTGGCAAGAGGCCCTGTTGTCGCCGATCGCCGAGACCGGCGCCCGTACCGTCAAGCCCTTCCTGCCCGCTGCCATGGCGCAGCACGTGAATTTTTGACCAGCATTCCTCAGTCGTAGAACTTTTTTCTGTAATCAAGCACTCAAGCTTTTAGGAGCACACCATGTGTGGCATCGTCGGCGTCGTCTCTCACTCTCCCGTCAACCAGTTGCTGTATGACGCATTGCTGCTGCTGCAGCACCGCGGCCAGGATGCGGCGGGCATTGCGACCAATCACAGCAGCATGTTCTCGATGTTCAAGGCCAACGGCCTGGTCCGGGACGTGTTCCGCACCCGCAATATGCGTTCGTTGTCGGGCAACAGCGGCATCGGCCACTGCCGCTACCCGACCGCCGGTTCGTCGAGCGAGGAAGAAGCGCAGCCGTTCTACGTCAATGCGCCGTTCGGCATCACGCTGGCCCACAACGGCAACCTGACCAACCAGGCCCAGCTGAAGGACGAGCTGTTCCGCAACGACCGCCGCCACATCAACACCGATTCCGACTCCGAAGTGCTGCTCAACGTGCTGGCCCACGAGATGCAGGAAGCGGCCGACGGCTATACGCTCGACGCCGATGCGGTGTTCAAGGCGGTCGCCGCCGTGCACCGCCGCGTGCGCGGCGCCTACGCCGTGGTGGCGCAGATATCGGGCCACGGCATGCTGGCCTTCCGCGATCCGTTCGGCATCCGCCCGCTGTGCCTGGGCGTCAACGAGACCGAGCAGGGCAACGAGTACCTGGTGGCCAGCGAATCGGTCGCCCTGGAGGGCCTGGGCTTCCGTTTCGTGCGCGACATCGCGCCGGGCGAAGCGGTCTTCATCGACGAAAACAACCAGCTGCACGAGCGCCAGTGCGCCGAGAACCCGTCGCTCAACCCGTGCGCCTTCGAGTTCGTCTACCTGGCCCGTCCGGATTCCGTGATCGACGGCGCCTCGGTGTACGCCACCCGCCTGCGCATGGGCGAGTACCTGGCCGACAAGGTCAGCAAGGAGATCCCGGTCGACGAGATCGACGTGGTGATGCCGATCCCCGATTCCTCGCGCCCGGCCGCGATCCAGCTGGCATTGAAGCTCGGCGTCGAATACCGCGAAGGCTTCATCAAGAACCGCTACATCGGCCGCACCTTCATCATGCCGGGCCAGGGCATGCGCAAGAAATCGGTGCGCCAGAAACTGAACGCGATTAGCTCCGAGTTCAAGGACAAGAACGTGCTGCTGGTCGACGATTCGATCGTGCGCGGCACCACCAGCCGCGAGATCGTGCAGATGGCGCGCGAAGCCGGCGCCCGCAAGGTGTTCTTCGCCTCGGCCGCGCCGCCGGTGCTGTACCCGAACGTGTACGGCATCGACATGCCGACCCGCGACGAGCTGATCGCCCATGGCCGCACGGTCGAGGAAGTGTGCCGCGAGATCACGGCCGACCGCGTGGTGTACCAGGACGTCGACGCGCTCAAGCGCGCGATCTCGGACGTCAATCCGGCGCTGAAGAACTTCGAGGCCTCGTGTTTCGACGGCGTCTACGTCACCGGCGACGTGACCCCCGAATACCTGGACCGCCAGGAATCGGCGCGTCACAATCCGAAGTCGAAGGACGCCGAGGACAAGGTGCGCACCCAGCTCAACCTGAATCCGCCGGTGGCGGCCGAGTAAACCATGTCGGATAACAAGCACTACGGTTTCACGACCACCATCCTGCACAACGATCGCCGCAAGACGATCGAGCAGGGTTCGCTGCACAAGCCGGTGCACACCTCGGTCGCCTTCGGCTATGCCGATGCGCGCCAGCTGGCGTCGGTATTCCAGGGCAAGGAGCCGGGCTTTCGCTACGGCCGCCAGGGCAACCCGACGGTGTCGGCCCTGGAAGACAAGATCAGCAGGATGGAAGACGGCGTCGCCACCCTGTGCTTCGGCACCGGCATGGCGGCGATCGGCGCGCTGTTCCAGGCGCTCCTGAAAGCCGGCGACCACATCGTCTCGTCGAGCTTCCTGTTCGGGAACACCAACAGCCTGTGGCAGACGGTGGCGGGGCAGGGCGTCGACGTCGCTTTCGTCGACGCCACCGACGTGGCCCGGGTGGAAGCGGCGCTGCAACCGAACACCCGTATGGTGTTCGTCGAGACCATCGCCAATCCGCGCACGCAGGTGGCGGACCTGGCCCGCATCGGCGAACTGTGCCGCGCGCGCGGCATCCTGTACGTGGTCGACAACACGATGACCACGCCCTGGCTGTTCCGTCCGAGGGACGTGCATGCCGGGCTGGTGGTCAATTCGCTGACCAAGTCGATCGGCGGCCACGGCATCGCGCTGGGCGGCGCGCTGACCGACACGGGCCTGTTCGACTGGGCCGCGTATCCGAACATCGCCCAGAACTTCAGAAAGCAGACAGCAAGTGCGCAAGGCATGGCGCAGCTGCGGGCCAAGGCGCTGCGCGACTTTGGCGCCGCGCTGGGGCCGGAAGCGGCGCACCACATCGCGGTCGGCGCCGAGACGCTGGCCCTGCGCATGGAGCGCACCTGCGCCAATGCGCTGGCGCTGGCGACGATGCTCGAAGCCGATGACCGGGTCGCCGCCGTGCATTATCCGGGCCTGGCCTCGCACCCGCAGCACGCGATCGTCGAGACCCTGTTTCGCTCCGGCGGCTCGCTCTTGAGCTTCGAGCTGAAGGACGAGATCGACCCGTTCGATTACCTGAACCGCCTCAAGTTGGCGATCCCGGCCTCGAACCTGGGCGACAACCGCACCCTGGTGATTCCGGTGGCGCACACGATATTCTTCGAGATGGGGCCCGAGCGGCGCGCCAGCATGGGCATCGCGGAAGGCCTGATCCGGGTGTCGGTGGGCATCGAGGACACCGCCGACCTGGTCGGCGACTTCCGCCAGGCGCTGGATGCGTAAAGCCAGGTAAAACTGTCCTGATGGGGCCGGCAAATGCCGGCCTCGTCGTTTTTGCGGTTGAGCCCAGCCGTAAAACACGGCTATCATGGACTTTTACCAGCCCAGCCTTACGGTATGCCCATGAAACGAATCCTGTCCTGCCTGTTCCTCGCGGTGTCCTTCGCAAGCGGTGGCGCCGCCTTCGCCGGCGAACTCGAGGATGCCAACGCCCTGTTCGAGAAGAAGGACTATGCGGGCGCGCTCAAGCTGTACACCAAGCTGGCCAATGCCGGCAATCCACAGGCCCAGCAGCAGCTGGGCCAGATGTACTGGTATGGCGAAGCCGGCGCGGTCGACGAGGCAAAGGCGAAGGAGTGGTTCGAAAAGTCGGCCGCCAAGGGCAATAAGGTCGCCGCCGACTCGCTCGTGATCATGCAGCAGCGCGTCCTTCGCCGCGCCGAGATCGACTACTGGATCAAGGGCTACGATGGCGCCGAGCTGCAGTCGGGCGAATACCGCTGCCCGTCGCCGCGCATCCCGGCGGTGTCGAAGATCAATGAAGAGATCGAGCGCGTGAACAACGCCGTGACCAGCTGGCAGGATTGCTACAACAAGATGGTGACCAACCTGAACGCGCAGTCGCCGCTGACCAAGCGCATCCCGCCCGACATCGCCAAGCTGATGAACAAGCAGGAAACCGAGGCCTCGACCGCCTATCTGGAGGCGGTGCGCCAGAACATCGCCGAGGGAGCGAAAGTCAATTCGAAGATGGTATTGGCCGATTTCGCCGCCTGGCGCAGCGCGACCGAGGCCTTCGTGGACCAGCATAATGCGGTGGTCAACAAGGCCAAGCAATAATAGTGAATGCCGGCCCGCAGGCCGGCGTGCTCAAGAGGTGAAGTCGATCAGTTCCAGCTGCGCATCAACCCAACCGCCAGTCCCTCGAGCGCAAACTCTTCGTCGGGCGTGACTTCGATGACCTTGAAGTCGGGGTTCTCGGGCAGCAGTTCGACCAGGTCGCCGGTCTTGCGGTAGCGCTTGACGGTGACTTCCTCGCCCAGGCGGGCGACGACGATCTGGCCGTTCTTGGCGCTGTCGATTTTCTTGACCGCCAAAAAGTCGCCATCCATGATGCCGGCGTCGCGCATCGACCAGCCTTTTACCTTGAGCAAGAAGTCGGGCCGCGCCGCGAACATCGCGGTGTCGACGTTATAGGTCGCTTCGACGTGTTCTTGCGCCAGGATCGGATTGCCGGCGGCGACGCGACCGACCAGCGGCAGCGACATCAGGGAAGGTGGCGGCATCGGGATCTGCTCGACGCTGGCGCCGACCAGGCGGATGCCGCGCGAAGTGCCCGGCGAAATCTCGATCGCGCCCTTGCGCGCCAGGGCTTGCAGGTGTTCTTCGGCCGCATTGGCCGAACGGAAGCCCAGTTCGGCCGCGATTTCGGCCCGGGTCGGAGGGAAACCCGTGTTCTCGATCGCTTCCTTGATCAGGTTAAGGATCTGTTCTTGCCTTGCAGTGAGCTTGAGCATAAATAATCTTGCAGCAACGGGTTGTAGAGGTAGACTGTATTTTTGTACAGTATTCTGCTATACGCAAGTGATATACACGAAAAAGCGCAAAAAAAGCGCGCACAAGACAAAAAACAGGGCGTCCATGGGCCTAATTGTCGAGTGAGCGCGGCGCCGCGATGGGGCGCTTGACAGCAAAGTTCCCTTTTTGCCCATTTCACGCTATACTAGCTGGCTGTTCCCTTCCCACACTCGTCTTGACGCCGAGGTGGGCATTTATGTAAAACGTCCTCAAGGAGTAATGCATGCGTCATTATGAAATCGTTTTTATCGTCCATCCGGACCAGAGCGAGCAAGTCCCGGCGATGATCGAGCGTTACAAGACCACGGTGACCAGCCGCGGCGGTAACATCCATCGCGTGGAAGACTGGGGCCGCCGCCAGATGGCTTACCAGATCCAGAAGCTGCCAAAGGCTCACTACATCTGCCTGAACATCGAGTGCGACAACGAGACCCTGGTCGAGCTGGAAACCGCATTCAAGTTCAATGATGCCGTTCTGCGTCATCTGACCGTCAAGATGAAGAAAGCAGAAACCGCACCGTCGCCGATGATGAAATCGGTGCAGCGCGAAGACGCAGCCAAGAGCCACCGTGCAGAAGCAGCCGCTCCTGCAGCTGCCCCGGCCGCCGCTGCCTAAGATTTTTTCCAGGAATTCGTAGCAAGCAGTAGTAGAACCGGGTGAACCAGCTCCAGCTCGTGGCGACCATCGCCGAGCGTGATGTCCTGCGCTACACCCCGGCCGGCGTGCCGATCGTTTCAGCCGTCCTGATGCACAGTTCGCATCAGCGCGAGGCGGGGATCGATCGCCTGGTCGAGTTCGAAGTTCCCGCGTTCGCCGCGGGCGAGATTTCGGGCAGGTTCGGAAACGCCGAGCTCGGCGCCAGCTACCGCTTCGATGGATTCCTCGCACGAAAAAATCGCAACAGCAAAGCCCTGGTGTTTCACATCATTGATTTCAGTGCCGCCTAGTTCGGCAATTTAGATATACAGGAGCCTCGAAATGGCATTCGGTAAAAAGTTCGACAAAAACAAAGCCAAAGAAAAACTGAAGCGCAAGCAGCAGAACCCGCTGTTCAAGCGCAAGAAATTCTGCCGCTTCACCGCCGCCGGCGTTGAGCAGGTCGACTACAAAGACGTCGACACCCTGAAGGACTTCGTCCAGGAAAACGGCAAGATCATGCCAGCACGTCTGACCGGCACCAAGGCGCACTACCAGCGTCAGGTCGACACCGCCATCAAGCGCGCCCGTTACCTGGCGCTGCTGCCGTACACCGACCTGCACCACGGTTAATCGTCGGTCACGACAGTCAGATATCCTGGAGATAAAACATGCAAGTTATTCTGTTGGAAAAAGTTATCAACGTCGGCAACCTGGGCGACGTCGTCAAAGTCAAGGATGGTTACGCACGTAACTTCCTGATCCCACAAAAGATGGCACGCCGCGCTACCGCGTCGGCAGTGGCCGAGTTCGAAGCCAAGCGCGCCGAACTGGAAAAAGCAGCCGCCGAGAAACTGGCAGCCGCCCAAGCCCAAGGCGACAAGCTGAGCGGCCTGACCGTCACCATCGGCCAGAAGGCCGGCGTCGACGGCCGTCTGTTCGGTTCGGTCACCAACGCGGACATCGCTGAAGCGCTGACCAAGCAGGGCTTCCCGGTCGAAAAAGCTGCCGTTCGCCTGCCGAACGGCCCGCTGAAGACCACCGGCGAATTCCCGGTTGCAGTCGCCCTGCACACCGACGTCGTGTCGGAAATCACCATCGCTGTCGTGGGCGAAGCTGCCTAAGCGAATGCTGAACTGAAGTAAAAGCAGTGCACAAAAAAGCCGGGTTCTCCCGGCTTTTTTGCTTTTGAAACTCACCAATTATGACAGCCGTGTGACAGGAGAAGGTATAATGCCGCCCATGAACGCAGCACCCTCAGACCCGCA
The DNA here is from genome assembly GCF_050434365.1 of Massilia sp. UYP32. Lineage (NCBI taxonomy): Bacteria > Pseudomonadati > Pseudomonadota > Betaproteobacteria > Burkholderiales > Oxalobacteraceae > Massilia > Massilia sp. UYP32. Next base: position 171,177 of record NZ_JBNDIK010000009.1, on the reverse strand, counting down.
GATCGAAGCCCTGCGCATTCCCCCGCACTCCATCGAAGCAGAGCAGTCCGTCATCGGCGGCCTGCTGCGCGATAATGCCGCCTGGGACCGCATCGCCGACTTCATGCATGCGGAAGACTTCTACCGTTACGATCACCGCATCATCTTCGAACAGATGGTTCGCCTGATCAACGCCGGCAAGCCGGCCGACGTGATCACGGTCTATGAAGCCTGCAACCAGCTCGGCAAGGCCGAGGAAGTGGGTGGCCTGCAATACCTGAACGCGATGGCGCAGAACACGCCGTCGGCCGCCAATATCCGCCGCTACGCCGAGATCGTGCGCGACCGCGGCATCCTGCGCCAGCTGATCACCGTCGCCGACGAGATTTCCGGCAATGCCTTCAATCCGCAGGGCAAGGAAGTCAAGCAGATGCTCGACGAAGCGGAATCGCGGATCTTCGCCATCGCCGAGCAGGGCGCCCGTGGCGCCCAGGGCTGGCTGGCGGTGCAGCCGCTGCTGACCCAGGTGGTCGAGCGCATCGACGAACTGTACTCGCGCGAAAACCAGGGCGAGATCACCGGCGTGCCGACCGGCTTCATCGACCTCGACCGCATGACCTCCGGCCTGCAGCCGGGCGACCTGGTCATCGTCGCCGGCCGTCCATCGATGGGCAAGACCGCGTTCTCGGTGAACATCGGCGAGAACGTCGCGATCGAGGCCGGCCTGCCGGTCGCCGTGTTCTCGATGGAGATGGGCGGCGCCCAGCTGGCCATGCGTATGCTCGGCTCGGTCGGCCAGCTCGACCAGCACCGCCTGCGTACCGGCCGCCTGCACGACGAGGACTGGCCGCGCCTGACGCACGCCATCCAGAAGATGAACGATGCCCAGCTGTACATCGACGAAACCCCCGCATTGAACCCGATCGAGATGCGCGCGCGGGCACGCCGCCTGGCGCGCCAGTGCGGCAAGCTCGGCCTGATCATCGTCGACTACCTGCAGCTGATGCAGGGTTCGAAGCCGGGCGACAACCGCGCCTCCGAGATTTCCGAGATCTCGCGCTCGCTCAAGGGCCTGGCGAAGGAACTGCAGTGCCCCGTGATCGCGCTGTCGCAGCTGAACCGCTCGCTGGAACAACGCCCCAACAAACGTCCCGTGATGTCCGACCTGCGCGAATCCGGCGCTATCGAACAGGATGCGGACGTGATCATCTTCCTGTACCGCGACGAAGTCTATAACCCGGATTCGCCTGACAAAGGCACCGCCGAGATCATCATCGGCAAGCAGCGTAATGGCCCGATCGGGGCGATTCGTCTGACCTGGATTGGCCAATACACCAAATTTGGCAATTACAGCGGCAACCTGTCTATCTACCAGGGCGACTAAGCCGCATACCGCGGCCAGCGTCACGCCGCATACCATGCCGTCGCTTTTCCCGGAGCGTCGGCAATACCGAGAGAAAAACGGAGAAAAACAATGTTTGGACGCTTTTTGCCTAAAGAAGGCAATTTCTTTGAACTGTTCAACCAGCACGCGGCCTTGTGCGTGAAGGGTGCCCATGAAATGGTCGGCCTGATGACCAATTTCGACGATCTGGAAACCCGTACCCATGCGGTCGAAACGATCGAAAAACAGGCCGACAAGATCACCTACGCCACGGTCGACCTGCTGCACAAGACCTTCATCACTCCGCTCGACCGCGACGACATCCACAAGCTGATCACGCGCATGGACGACATCCTGGACATGATGGAAGACGCGGCCCAGACCGTGTCGCTGTACGACCTGCATGCGGTGACGCCGGAGGCGAAACGCCTGGCCGAGCTGTGCCTGTCGTGCTGCCTGAAGGTGCAGGAAGCGGTCTCGATGCTGCACGATATGGACAATGCGCCAAAGATCGTCGCCATCTGCGAAGAGATCGACCGCTTCGAGTCGGACGCCGACCACGTGATGCGCGCCGCCATGTCCAAGCTGTTCCGCGACGAACCGGACGTGCGCAACCTGATCAAGATGAAGGCGATCTACGAGATCCTGGAAACCGTGACCGACCGCTGCGAAGACGTGGCCAACATCATCGAAGGCATCATCGTCGAAAACGCGTAAGCGTCGTTCGAGCGAAACAACCATGGATACTGTTAACATCAGCATTTATGTGCTGGGCATGCTGGTGGTGCTGGCACTCATCTTCGACTTCATGAACGGCTTCCACGACTCGGCGAACTCGATCGCCACCGTCGTGTCGACCGGCGTCCTGAAGCCGCAGCATGCCGTCGCGATGGCCGCCTTCTTCAACTTCATCGCGATCTTCGTGGTCAACATGAAGGTCGCGCAGACCATCGGCAAGGGCACCATCGACCCGAGCGTGGTCGATCACTATGTCATCTTCGGCGCCCTGGTCGGCGCGATTTCCTGGAACCTGATCACCTGGTACTACGGCATCCCGTCCTCGTCCTCGCACGCCCTGATCGGCGGCCTGGTGGGCGCCGCGGTGGCCAAGGCCGGCACCGGCTCGCTGATCTCCGGCGGCCTGCTCAAGACCGTCGCCTTCATCGTCGTCGCGCCGCTGCTGGGCTTCGTGCTCGGTTCGGTCATCATGCTGATCGTGGCCTGGGTCTTCGTGAAGGCGACGCCGCGCAAGGTCGACGGCCTGTTCCGTAAACTGCAGCTGGTCTCGGCCGCGGCCTACTCGCTGGGCCACGGCGGCAACGATGCACAAAAAACCATGGGCATCATCTGGATGCTGCTGATCGCCGCCGGTTATGTCAGCGCCAACGACGCCCATCCGCCGGCCTGGGTCATCATCTCGTGCTACGCCGCGATCGCCTTCGGCACGCTGTTCGGCGGCTGGCGCATCGTCAAGACCATGGGCCAGAAGATCACCAAGCTCAAGCCGGTGGGCGGCTTCTGCGCCGAGACCGGCGGCGCGATGACGCTCCTGATGTCGAGCGCCTTCGGCATTCCGGTGTCGACCACCCACACCATCACCGGCGCGATCGTCGGCGTGGGCGCCGCGCAGAAGGCCTCGGCCGTGCGCTGGGGCGTGGCCGGCAACATCGTATGGGCCTGGATCTTCACCATTCCGGCATCGGCGTTCATCGCCGCGGTGGCGTGGTGGATCGGCACCCACATCATGTGACAAGCGCTGGGCGCAACGAAAAAGCGGAGCTGAATGGCTCCGCTTTTTTTACGCCTTGCGCGATCTACCCGAGATCGACTTCCAGTCCCTCGTAGGCGAGGAAGACCTGCAAGCCATCCAGCCGCCCCTCGTAGCGCGCCATCACCCCGGCAAACACCGCTTCCAGTTCGTCGTCCCCGCGCGTCGGTTCGTGATGCGTGCAATAGAGCGTGCGCGCGCCCACCCGCAGCGCCATGTCGAACGCGCCGTCGAAGGTGCCGTGGCCCCAGCCGAGCTTGGACGGGTATTCCTCGCGCGTGTAGGAGCAGTCGACGATCAGGGCGTCCACGCCGCGCATGACGGCGTCCATGCGGCGTTCGCGCTCGCGCAGCTGCTCTTCGCAGGCGGCGTGCCCGGCGCTCCCGGCCGGGTGCGGGTTGGGCCAGGGCTCGTGGTCGCCGGTGAAGAACAGCGACTTGCCGTTGCAGTCGATGCGGTAGCCGAGGTTGAGCACCGGATGGTTCATCGCCACGTTCGACACCACGGCGTCGTGCAGCGCGATCGGCACGCCGACATCGAGCGTGCGGTAGTCGAGGGTGGCGCTCATCTGCGCTTCGCCGACAGGGAAATAACTGTTCTGCAGCTGCGCGTTCATCACGTGCTCGATGCCGTGGCCCGTGATTTCGTCGTGGGCGCCGTGCAGGCGCACCCGGTTGCCCTTGACGAACAGCGGCGCGAAGAAGGGCAGGCCGTGGATGTGGTCCCAGTGGCTGTGGGTGATGAAGATATTGGCCGCCACCGGCCCTTGCTGGACCAGGTGCTGGGCCAGCGGGAACAGCCCGGTGCCGCCGTCCAGGATCAGGAGGGCGCCGGCGTCGGTGCGCACCTCGATGCAGGTGGTGTTGCCGCCGTAGCGCGCGGTGCGCGGACCCGGCGAAGGGATCGATCCACGCACTCCCCAGAACCGGAATTTCATTGCTGCTCTCCCGTCACGATCACTTGAGTTTTATTCTATCCAGCCTCGATCATAGCGGTATGTATCCTTCCGGCATAGACATCAATTAACGCGCAGTATTTGTTCAGGATCAGGCATCGGACGCATCGCGCACCCGCGCCAGCAGCAGTTCGCGCTCGGCCGCATTGGCGGCGAGCGCGGCCGCGCGCGCGAATTCGGCGCGGGCTTCCGGCCGGCGGCCGAGCTTGAACAGCAGGTCGCCGCGCACACTCGGCAGCCAGTGGTAGCCGTCCAGCCGGCCATCCGCAAGCAGCCGGTCGGCCAGCGCCAGGCCGGCCGCGGGGCCGTCGGCCATGCCCACCGCCACCGCGCGGTTGAGCTCGACGACGGGGGAGGGCTGGACCACGGCCAGTTCGCCGTACAGGTCGGCGATGCGGCGCCAGTCGGTCAGCCCGGCACGGTGGGCGCGCGCGTGGCAGGCGGCGATCTCGGCCTGCAGCACATAGGAAGCACGCGGGGCGCCAATGCGCGCGGCGCGCTCGAGGGCGGCCAGGCCGCGCCGCACCAGCACGCCGTCCCAGCGCGCGCGGTCCTGGTCGAGCAGCAGCACCGGCCGCCCGGCCGCGTCCAGGCGCGCCGCCATGCGCGACGCCTGCAGTTCCATCAGCGCCACCAGGCCATGCACCTCGGGTTCGTTCGGCGCCAGCTCGGCCAGGATGCGGCCCAGGCGCAGCGCCTCGTCGACCAGGGCCGGGCGCATCCAGTCGTCCCCCGCCGTGGCGGTATAGCCTTCGTTGAAGATCAGGTAGACCGCCTCCAGCACGGCGCCCAGGCGCTGGCCCAGCTCGGCTGGTGGCGGCAGTTCGAACGGCACCTTCGCCTCGCCCAGGGTGCGCTTGGCGCGCACGATGCGCTGGGCCATGGTGCTCTCTGGCACCAGGAAGGCGCGCGATCTCGGCGGTGGCCAGGCCGCCGAGCAGCTTGAGCGTCAGGGCCAGGCGCGCGTCGAGCGACAGCACCGGGTGGCAGGCGGTGAACATCAGGCGCAGCAGGTCGTCCTTGACCACGTCGTTGCGCCGGGCGTCGAGGTCGTCCACGAAATCCGGCACTGTCAGGGCCTCCTGGGCCTCGAGGTCGAGGCCGATCTGTTCCAGTTTCTGGCGCAGGCTGCGGTCGCGCCGCAGCAGGTCGAAGGCGCCGTTGTGCGCGGCCGTGAGCAGCCAGGCGCCGGGACGGTCGGGGATGCCGTCGTGCGGCCAGCGCTCCAGCGCCGCCACCAGGGCGTCCTGGGCCAGCTCCTCGGCCAGCCCGACGTCGCGCACGATGCGCGCGACGCTGCCGACGATGCGGCCGGATTCGATCCGCCACAGCGCGGCGATGGTGTCCTCGACCCTGCCTGTCATTGCGCCCGCATGCGTTCGATGGTCTCGGTGGGGGCGAAGTCGTCCAGTTCGAACAGCTGGCGCACTTCGATCTCGGCTTCCAGGCCGGGGCCGCGCGGGTTGGGAAAGCGGCGCGTCCATTCGAGCGCTTCCTCGCGCGAACGGACCTGGATCAGGGTATAGCCGGCGATCAGCTCCTTGGTCTCGGCGAACGGGCCGTCGACGACGCGCCGTGCGTTGCCTTCGTAGCGGATGCGCCAGCCCTGGCTGGTGGGCTTGAGTCCATTGCCGTCGAGGAGGACGCCGGCGCGCGCCAGCTCCTGGTGGTAGTCGTTCATTTCGGCGAGCAGCGGCTCTTGCGGCATCTCTCCCGCTTCGGACGCGGCGCTGGCCTTGACGATGATCATGAATCGCATGGGGTTCTCCGGTGGTGGTGAGTGGCCCGCGGCGGCAGGCCTTCATGCTCCACGACGAACGGCGTTCAGCGTATTCGACAGCCCTGAAAAAATAATCACCGCATGAAGCAGGGGGCCAGCGCGCGCACTTCGACCGTGGCCCATTCGGCGGCCGGGCACTCGGCGGCGAGCAGGACCGCCTCGTCGCGCGAGTCGACGTCGACCAAGAAGAACCCGCCCACCATTTCCTTGGCCTCGGCGAACGGGCCGTCGACGATGCGCGGCTTGCCGGCGGGGACGGTCACCCGCACCGCGCTGTCGAGGGACGCGAGCGACTCGGCCGCCAGCAGCAGGCCGCGTTCCTTCAGGTCCTCGCCCCAGCGCAGCATGCGCTCGTAGGCGGCGCGTCCTTCGGCGTCGCTGCGGGTGGCGCGCTGGCCGATCGGCTCGTGGATGAGCAGCATATGGGGCATAAGGTCTCCTTTGGGCGGGATCTGTCTGGACGCGTGGACGGCATGGCCGACCACCCTATGGTAGCGCTGTTTGCGGTTCAGGCAAAAAAAACGCCCGCCGGTGAGGGCGGGCGTTTGGCGGCACTGCCGCCTCTTGCAGGCGGCCTGCGGCGTTACAGCACGTCGCTGGCGTGGTCGGCCAGGCGCGAGCGTTCGCCGCGCGCCAGGGTCACGTGGCCGCCGTGGCTCCAGCCCTTGAAGCGGTCGACCACATAGGTCAGGCCGCTCGAACCTTCGGTGAGGTAAGGCGTGTCGATCTGCGCGATATTACCCAGGCACAGGATCTTGGTGCCGGGACCGGCGCGCGTGACCAGGGTCTTCATCTGCTTCGGCGTCAGGTTTTGCGCCTCGTCGATGATCAGGAACTTGTTCACGAAGGTGCGGCCGCGCATGAAGTTGAGCGACTTGATCTTGATGCGCGAGCGGATCAGGTCTTGCGTGGCGGCGCGGCCCCAGTCGCCGGCATCGCCGTCCGACTTCATCAGCACTTCGAGGTTGTCGTCGAAGGCGCCCATCCATGGCGACATCTTCTCTTCCTCGGTGCCCGGCAGGAAGCCGATGTCCTCGCCCACCGGCACCGTCACGCGGGTGACGATGATCTCGTTGTAGAGCTTGGTCTCGAGCACTTGCGCCAGGCCGGCAGCGAGGGCCAGCAGGGTTTTACCGGTGCCGGCCTGGCCCAGCAGGGTGACGAAGTCGACCTCGGGATTCATGAGCAGGTTGAGGGCGAAGTTCTGTTCGCGGTTGCGCGCCGTGATGCCCCAGACGTTGTTCTTGTTGTGGCTGTAGTCGCGCAGGGTCTGCAGCACGGCGGTCTTGCCGTTGATCGACTTGACCTGCGCGTACAGCGGCGACTGGCCATCCTTCGGTTCGAGGAACAGGAACTGGTTCACCAGCAAGGTCGGGATCAGGGGGCCGGTGACGCGGTAATAGGTCGCCGAGCTGCCGTTCTTGTTTTCCTGCCAGGATTCGACGTCCTTGCCGTGCTTGTCCCAGAAGTCGTCCGGCAGCTGGACGATGCCCGAGTACAGCAGGTCGGTGTCTTCCAGCACGTGGTCGTTGAAGTAATCCTCGGCCGGCAGGCCGATGGCGCGCGCCTTGATGCGCATATTGATGTCTTTCGACACCAGCACGATGGCGCGGCCCGCCATCTGCTGCTCGAGCGCGCGCACGACGCCCAGGATCTGGTTGTCGGCCTTGCCGGACGGCAGACCTTCGGGCAGGGCGGCGCTGTTCAGGCGGGTCTGGAACAAGAGGCGGCCCTTGGCATCCTTGTTGCCCAGCTTGGACAGCGGAATGCCCGACTCGATGGCGTCGTCGTCGACGTTGGCGATCAGGGCGTCGAGCGTGCGCGAGACCTGGCGCGCATTGCGCGCGACTTCGGACATGCCCTTCTTGTGGTTGTCCAGCTCCTCGAGCGTCATCATCGGCAGGTAGACGTCGTGCTCTTCGAAGCGGAACAGCGAGGTCGGATCGTGCATCAGCACATTGGTGTCGAGCACGAACACCTTGGTGGCGCCGGAGCGGTCGGCCTTGCGGCTGGTGGACGACTTGATGGTGACTTCGACCGGCTTGTGCTTGGCCGGATGCGGTTGATCGGCGTCGGTCTCGCGCAGCCTGGCTTGTGCAGGGGCGGCTTCAGGCCAGTTCTGCTTGCCTTGCCTGGTGGTCTTGCGGGCCGGTTGCCCAGCCTGTTCGGCGACGGCTGGAACGGCTGCGACGGGTTTGGCAGCCGCGGGCGCTTGCGCCGCGGCCAGGGTGTCTTGCGCCTTGCGGCGTGCGCGCGATTTCGGCGTCGGCACGGCCTGGCCGCTGATCAGGTCTTCGACGTCGTCGTTGGCCTGGGCCGAGACGGGACGTACCGGCGATTTGCCGGGTTCGGCCTTCGGGTAATCTTTTGCCAGCAGCATGGTCGCTGGCTGGGTAGGCATCTTTGGCAGTGGCATCAGGTTCTCAATCTAAAAAAAGTCTGGATGGCCGTGCGCGCGCGGGCCACGTGGCGCGCTGCCGCACGGAGTCGATGCTACTAACGGGAATGGCGGATGAGCCGCCGGGGTGATTGCGAGGAAAAATGTCTGCAGTACGGCCGAGCCCGGAAATGCTCCGGCCCGGCGGGAAACCAGATTGGAAGAATGTGGATGAATTACGGGTTGACTCAAAATAAGGGGTAGCGATCCAGCAGGTTGAACAAACTGGAGCCATCCGTAATTCAGGGCTGGCTCTTCAAAAATTCCAGCACTTCGGTGACGTGATCATTGACTTTCACGCCACGCCATTCTTTCACCAATCGGCCTTGAGCGTCAATGACAAACGTACTGCGCTCGACCCCACGCACTTGTTTGCCATACATATTCTTCATCTTCATGACATTGAATTGCGTGCAGACGGTTTCGTCCGGATCGGAGATCAGTTCGAAGGGCAGGCCCAGCTTGGCCTTGAAGTTCTCGTGCGAGCGCAGCGAATCGCGGCTCAGGCCAACGATCTCGGCGCCCAGCGCCTGGAACTCGGGCCAGGCTTCGCGAAAGGCGATGCTCTCGGTGGTGCAGCCCGGCGTATTGTCCTTGGGGTAGAAGTACAGCACGGTGTACCTGGCGGGACGGCCAGGCAGCTCGAAAGTCTGGCCACCGGTCATCGGGGCGGAAAATGGGGCGATGGTTGCTTGGCTCTCGGCCACGGGCTTCTCCTGGGCAGTGACAGCGCGCTGCGCTGCAAATATTAACCTCCCGGCGCATGGTGGCGGGGAGCGGCACTGGCATGATAATCCGGCGGTGCCACCTGCCGCTAGTGCTCCGGCTGGCCAGAATCACACTATTTACCCCGATTTGGAAATGTTTCTGGAGATTTAAGATCCGGCTAACGAAATCAGGCGCCGATAATCAGGGCCAGCGTTACCTTGCGTCCTTCACCCATCAGCACGTTATAGGTGCGGCAGGCGGCCTGGCTGTCCATGCTTTCGACGCCGACGTGCATGGCCGACAGGCTGGCTACCAGGCGCGGGTGCACGAAGCGCTGGCGCTCGCCGGTGCCGAGGATGACGACGTCGGGCGCGTCCTTCGCGATCTCTTCGAAGTGGGCGGCGGTCAGGTCGTCGAAGCGGGTCACGTTCCACGGCCGCGGCGGGATCTCCGGGAGCACCGTCAGGCTGTAATTGAAGCGTTCGGCATTGATTTCCACGCCCGAGGCGTCATAGCCGGTCACGGTCTGGTATTGTTGGGTGTTGTCGGAATGAAGCTTCATGGCGTTGGCTGAATCCGGTGGGCTGGCAAAGGCCCATTGTAACCGGATCGGCAAGGTTGCCTAAACGGGGCGCTTTCGGCAGAATGGTATTTTTCGCACTGCAACAGAGCACGCTCACATCTGAGGAAATTTTGAGACCGATCGCCAAATCCAACAAGCTCGACGACGTCTGCTACGAAATCCGCGGGCCGGCCCTGGACGTGGCGCGCCAGATGGAAGAAGACGGCCAGAAGATCATCAAGCTCAACATCGGCAACCTCGCCGTGTTCGGCTTCGATGCGCCTGACGAGATCGTCAGCGACATGATCCGCAATATGCATGGCGCGGCCGGCTATACCGATTCCAAAGGCATGTTCGCGCCGCGCAAGGCGGTCATGCATTACACGCAAGAGAAGAACATCGCCGGCGTGGGCATGGACGACATCTACCTGGGCAATGGCGCCTCGGAGCTGATCGTGATGTCGATGCAGGGGCTCTTGAACAACGGCGACGAAGTGCTGGTGCCGGCGCCCGATTACCCGCTGTGGACCGCGGCCGTGAGCCTGGCCGGCGGCGCGCCGGTGCACTATGTGTGCGACGAGCAGTCCGGCTGGCTGCCCGACATCGAGGACATGCGGCGCAAGATCACGCCGAACACGCGCGCGATCGTCGTCATCAATCCGAACAACCCGACCGGCGCCCTGTACCCGCGCGAAGTGCTGCTCGACATCATCGAGCTGGCGCGCCAGCACCAGTTGATCGTCTACGCCGACGAGATCTACGACAAGACCCTGTACGACGGCGCCGAACACGTCTCGATCGCCTCGCTGGCCGACGACGTGCTGTTCGTGACCCTGAATGGCCTGTCGAAGAACTACCGTTCCTGCGGCTACCGCGCCGGCTGGATGGTGGTCTCGGGCGAGAAACGCCACGCGAAAGGCTATATCGACGGCCTGAACATGCTGGCCTCGATGCGCCTGTGCGCCAATGCGCCGGGGCAGTTCGCCATCCAGACCGCCCTTGGCGGCCACCAGAGCATCAACGACCTGGTGGGGCCGGGCGGACGCCTCTTGAGGCAGCGCGACCTCGCGCATAAATTGCTTACCGATATACCGGGCGTGTCCTGCGTCAAGCCAAAAGCCGCGCTCTACATGTTCCCGCGCCTCGATCCGAAGATGTATCCGATCACGGACGACCAGCAGTTCATCTGCGAACTGCTGTCCGAGGAAAAAGTGCTGCTGGTGCAAGGCACCGGCTTCAACTGGATCGCCCCGGACCATTTCCGGCTGGTGTTCCTGCCCAATTCCGACGACCTGACCGACGCTTGCGGACGCATCGCGCGCTTCCTCGACGGTTACCGACGACGCCACGCCTGAACCGGACGGGCGTCCTGACCATCAAGAGATACAGATTTTATGAAACCGATTCAAGTTGGCCTCCTGGGCATCGGCACCGTGGGTGCCGGTACCTTCAACGTCCTTCAACGCAACCAGGAAGACATCCGCCGCCGCGCCGGACGCGGCATCGAGATTGCAATGATTGCGGCGCGCAATATTGAACGCGCGCGCGAAGTGACCGGCGGTGCGGTCGAGATCGTGAGCGACCCGTTTGCGGTGGTCAACCATCCGGACATCGACATCGTCGTCGAATTGATCGGCGGCTACGAACTGCCTCGCGAGCTGGTGCTGAAGGCGATCGCCAACGGCAAGCACGTCGTGACCGCCAACAAGGCGCTGCTGGCGCTGCACGGCAACGAGATCTTCGCCGCCGCCCAGGAAAAGGGCGTGATGGTGGCCTTCGAGGCGGCCGTGGCCGGCGGCGTGCCGATCATCAAGGCCCTGCGCGAAGGCCTGACCGCGAACCGCATCGAATCGGTGGCCGGCATCATCAACGGCACCACCAATTTCATCCTGACCGAGATGCGCGAGAAGGGTCTGGATTTTGCGACCGTGCTCAAGCAGGCGCAGGAGCTGGGCTATGCCGAGGCCGATCCGACCTTCGACATCGAGGGCGTCGATGCGGCCCATAAACTGACCATCATGTCGGCGATCGCCTTCGGCATTCCGGTGCAGTTCGACAAGGCCTATGTGGAAGGCATCAGCCAGCTGCAGGCGGCCGACATCCGCTACGCCGAACAGCTCGGCTACCGCATCAAGCTGCTGGGCATCACGCGCCGCACCCATACCGAGTCGGGCGAGGGCGTCGAGCTGCGCGTGCACCCGACCCTGATCCCGGCCGCGCGCCTGATCGCCAATGTCGAAGGCGCGATGAACGCGGTGCTGGTGCAGGCCGACGCGGTCGGCGCCACGCTGTACTACGGCAAGGGCGCCGGATCGGAGCCGACCGCATCGGCCGTGATCGCCGACCTGGTCGACGTGACCCGCCTCCTGACCGCCGACCCGTACAGCCGCGTGCCGCACCTGGCGTTCCAGCCGAACCAGATGACCGACGTCGCGATCATGCCGATGTCCGAGATCACCAGCAGCTATTACCTGCGCGTGCACGTGCAGGACAAGCTGGGCGTGATGGCCGACCTGACCCGCATCCTGGCCGACGCCGGCATCTCGATCGACGCCGTGCTGCAGAAGGAGCCGGGCGACCAGCTTGATATCGACATCATCATGCTGACGCACCAGACGCGCGAAAAGAACATCGACGCGGCGATCGCCAAGATCGAAGGATTACCGGCGGTGATCGGCAAGGTGACGCGGATTCGCCTGGAAACGCTGGGCTGACCTGACCGGCCATGCCACTGGAGCCGCCGTTGCCCGTGCTGGGCAACGGCGGTTTTTTCATGGCGGCGGCATGCCTTCATGGGCCAGCAACGTCGCTGGATACGGCTCGAAACGGCGCGGCAATTCCTCGTCATCGTCGAGGAGGGCGGTGGTGAGGAGCAGCAAGTCCTGCTCGATGTGCTCGAACAGCGCATTGGCAACGCTGGCGTAGCTGATGTGGAAGTTGGCGGAAGTCATCCGCGGATTCTACCTGCGCTGCATTGCACCAATGTGCCAGATCAAGCCCAATTTGACCGGCTTCAATCGTCAATCGCCCGCATGGCACTGTTTCGGTGCGCACGCTTGCCGTCGGCCGCGGTTTGTGCTCGCGCAAATGCTTCGTACTGTAGAGCAAGACCGGCGGTATTACATGCGGATACGCAAGCATGAATGTGAGAAACAGCGTTTGTTCCGCCATGCCTGCCGTTGTACATTACGCACTCCATCACAGCCGAGCTTTCGAGCATGAGCCTACCGAATCAGTTTTCCCTGCTGACCCAGCGCCGTTTCGGCCCGTTCTTCTGGACCCAGTTCCTGGGCGCCTTCAACGACAATCTGTTCAAGACCGCGCTGCTGGTCGTCATGACCTATGACGCGATCAACTGGACCACGCTCGATCCCTCCCTGCTCAACAACCTGATCCCGGGGCTGTTCATCCTGCCCTACGTGCTGTTCTCGGCCACCTCGGGCCAGATCGCCGACAAGTTCGACAAGGCGAAGCTGGCGCGCATCGTCAAGATCGCCGAGATCGCGATCATGCTGGTGGCCGGCATCGGCTGGATGACGCACACGCTGTGGCTCCTGATCGCGGCGGTGATCGGCATGGGCATGCATTCGACGCTGTTCGGTCCGGTGAAATACGCGTATCTGCCGCAGAACCTGAAGCCCGACGAGCTGGTGGGCGGCAATGGCGTGGTCGAGATGGGGACCTTCGTCGGCATCCTGCTGGGTGAGGTGGCCGGCGCGATCCTGGTCGGCTACAAGCCCAACGGCATCATGCTGGTGGCCGGTGCAACCTTGCTATTCGCCGTGCTGGGCCTGGCCGCCGCCTGGCGCATTCCGCCATCGCCGGCGCCGGCGCCCGAACTGCGCATCAGCCGCAATTTCATCGCCGAATCGTGGCGCAACCTGGCGTATTCGCGCCAGAACCGCACCGTGTTCCTGTCGATGCTCGGTAATTCCTGGTTCTGGTTCTATGGCGCCTTGCTGCTGGCCCAGTTCCCGGTGTTCTCGAAAGACTATCTGATGGGTGACCACAGCGTGTTCGTGCTGCTGCTGACCGTGTTCTCGCTCGGCATCGGGCTCGGCTCGCTGCTGTGCGAGCGCCTGTCGGGCCACAAGGTCGAGATCGGCCTGGTGCCGTTCGGCTCGATCGGCCTGTCGGTATTCGGCATCGACCTGTATTTCGCCAGCGAAGCCTTTATTGCCAGCACGACGGTGGTGGACTGGACCGGCCTGCTGAACCAACCCGGCGCCTGGCGCATCCTGGGCGACCTGGTGATGATCGGCGTGTTCGGCGGTTTCTTCATCGTGCCGCTGTTCGCCCTGATCCAGACCCGCTGCGACCAGAAGCACGTGTCGCGCACGATCGCCGGCATGAACATCCTGAACGCGATCTTCATGGTCGCATCGGCCGGGGTCGCCATCCTGCTGCTGGGGCAGGGCTTCAGCATCCCGGAACTGTTCCTGACCACGGCCCTGCTCAATGCGGTGGTGGCGGTGTACATCTTCTCGCTGGTGCCGGAATTCCTGATGCGCTTCCTGGCCTGGCTGTTGATTCACACCGTGTACCGGGTGCGCACCATCGACACCGCGCGCATCCCGAGCGAAGGCCCGGCGGTGCTGGTGTGCAACCACGTCAGCTACGTGGACGCGATCGTGATCAATGCCGCCAGCCCACGCCCGATCCGCTTCGTCATGGATCACCGCATTTTTAAAACGCCGTTCCTGCGCTGGATTTTCCGCGCGGTGAACGCGATCCCGATCGCGCCGGCCAAGGAAGATCCGTGGACGATGGAAAAGGCGTTCGTCGACATCGCCCATGCGCTGCATGATGGCGAGCTGGTGTGCATCTTCCCGGAAGGGCGCCTGACCTCGACTGGGGAGATGAACGAGTTCCGCCACGGCATCACGAAAGTCATGGAGCGCAGCAAGGTGCCGGTGATCCCGATGGCGCTGCGTGGCCTGTGGGGCAGCTGGTTTACCCGCGACAAGAGCAATCTGTTCGAGCGCAGGATTTCGCGCGGCATGCGCTCGCAGCTGGCGCTGGCGGTCGGCCAGCCGGTCGCGCCCGAGCTGGCGACGCCGGCCTACCTGCAACAGCAGGTGATGGCGCTGCGTGGAGAGTGGAAGTAGAGCCTGCCAAACCCTGTCCAGTGAAGATCTTGCACGGTATGGCAAAAACGCAAGATTTTTTCGCTGGCTCTGATATAATTATCGACTAGTCGGGGCGTAGCGCAGCCTGGTAGCGTACGTGCATGGGGTGCACGGGGTCGGAGGTTCGAATCCTCTCGCCCCGACCAAAGTATCAGTGAAAAAGCCAGCTTTCGAGCTGGCTTTTTTACGTCCATTTTCACGTCAAGACCCTAATCCTCGCGACCCCGGCGCCAGCTCGTCCAGTACGCCCAGCAACTGGCCGACGTCCACCGGCTTGACCAGGTGCCTGGTAAACCCGGCCCGTTTCGACGCCGCCATGTCCTGCGGCTGGCCGTAGCCGCTCAGCGCGATCATGGCGGCGCCGGCCACCAGCGGCGCCGCGCGCAGCTCTCGCACCAGCCGATAGCCATCCATATCCGGCAAGCCGATATCCAGCAAGCAGACGTCGAAACTGTCTTTCTGCACCCGCCGCAGCGCCGCCGTCGACGAATCCTCGACCTGCACCCGGTGCCCCACCGCCGACAGGACGATGCCCAGCGATTCGGCGGCGTCGCGGTTGTCGTCGACGATCATGATGCGCAGCGTCGAATGCGCCGCCAGCGCGGCGTCGTCCTCGCGTCGCCTCGCGTCGTCACCAGCGCCATCCACGCCGAGCGGCAGGACCACGCTGAAGCAGCTGCCCCGTCCCGGCCCGTCGCTGTGCGCTTGCACCTGCCCGCCATGCAGGCTGACCATGCTGCGCACCAGCGCCAGCCCCAGTCCGAGACCGCCCTGGGCGCGGTCCGGCGTGCGCTTGGCCTGCGTGAACAACTCGAACACATCGGGCAGCAGCGCGGCATCGATGCCGATGCCATTGTCCTTCACGCTCAGCTTCACCTGGCCGGCGTCCGGCACGGCGTCGGCGCACACTGTGATCTCGCCGCCGTCCGGCGTGTACTTGGCCGCATTGTTGATCAGGTTGGCCATCACCTGCACCAGCCGCTTGCGGTCGCCGGTGACGGTGACGTTGGCCGCGCCGAGGCGGGTCGACAGCGTGTGGCCCTTCTTTTCGATCAGCGGGCGCGCCTGCTCGATGGCGTTCTGGATCACCGACTTGAGGGCGACCGGTTCGCGTTCCAGCTCGACCAGGCCGCGTGTCACGCGC
Source organism: Massilia sp. UYP32 (assembly GCF_050434365.1). Classification (NCBI taxonomy): domain Bacteria; kingdom Pseudomonadati; phylum Pseudomonadota; class Betaproteobacteria; order Burkholderiales; family Oxalobacteraceae; genus Massilia; species Massilia sp. UYP32. The sequence goes on along the minus strand of NZ_JBNDIK010000009.1, from coordinate 155,331 downwards.
GAGACGTCGAGCAAGTCGTCCACCAGCTCGACCATGTGCCGCACCTGGCGCCCGATGACGTCGCTGGCGTGGGCGATGCGCTTCGGGTCGGCGCCGGACAGTTTCAGCATCTGGGCCGCGGTGCTGATCGGCGCCAGCGGGTTGCGCAGCTCGTGGGCCAGCATGGCCAGGAACTCGTCCTTGCGCGCGTTCGCCGCTTTCAGTTCTTCGGCGGCCAGCTTCTGGTCGTGCATGTCGGTGACCGTGCCCATCCAGCGGATGATGCGGCCGGCCTCGTCTCGCACCGGCAGCGCGCGGTTCAGCACCCAGCGGTATTCGGCGCCATGGTGGCGCAGCCGGTGCTCGAGCTCGAACAAGGCGCCGCTTGCCACGCTGCCGGCCCACAGCGCCAGCAACGCGGGCAGGTCGTCGGGATGGATGGCGGCGGTCCAGCCGGTCGGATCCACGTTCGACAAGCCGGTGAAGTCGCTCCAGCGCCGGTTCGTATAATCGTTCGCGCCGTCGGCCCGGCACGACCACACCATCTGCGGCATCGCATCGGTAATGGTGCGGAATTTTTCTTCGCTCTCGCGCAGCGCGCGCTGTGTGTCGACCTGGGCCGTGAGGTCCATCGAAGCGGCCACCGCGCCGGTGATGGCGCCATCCTCGGTGCGGATCGCGGTGGCCCGGGTGAGCAGGATGCGGCGCTCGAGTGGGCGGCCGAAGGGTTCGATCTCGACCACGTCGGCCTCGACCTGCTCGCCGCGCAGCGCGCGCGCCAGCGCCCACTCGTCCGACCGTATCTGCCTGCCGTGGCGCTCCGAGCCGTCGGCCCACCAGCCACGCCATTCGGCGTACTGGTCCTGGCTTGTCGGCATCGGGTGATCGCCCCACAGCTGGCGGTTCATGCGATTGACGGACGACAGCGCCCCATGCTCGTCCACGTAGACGATCCCCACCGGGGCCGAGCTGAGCAGGGCGTCGAGGCGGCGGTCGGCCTCGGCCTGGCTGGCCGCGGCGCGCGCCGCCATCTCTCTGGCCTGCAGCGCGCGCTCGGCGTTCTTCTGGTCGGTGATGTCGGTGAACAGCAGGGCCACGCGGCGCTTGACCGGATGGGCGATCGGGCTGGCGTAGACGGTGAACCAGCGGCCCATCGCCTGCGAGTATTCCTCGAAGCGGCGCGCCACGCCGGTGCGCGCGACCTCGTCGTAGGTGGCGATCCAGCGCTGTTCCAGGTCCGGCACCAGCTGGCGCGCGGTCTTGCCCACGCTGTCGACCAGACCGGTATGGCGGGCAAAGGCGTGGTTGGCTTCCACGAACACATAGTCGACCGCATGACCCTGTTCATCGTGCACCAGGTCGATCAGGCAGAACGCATCGTCCATGGTTTCGATCAGCGCATGGTTCGTCTGCTCCAGGCGCTGCCGCAGCAGGTGGTCTTCGGTGACGTCGTTGCAGATCACCAGCACCCCGTGGATGCCGGCTTCGTCCTCGATCGGGCTGTAGCCGTAGGTCCACTATACGTCTTCGCGGCGGCCGTTGCGGGTCAGCGGGACCAGACGGTCTTCGTACCAGGCGCTGGCGCCTTCGCGCATGACGCGCTCGATGTCCGGTCCGATCAGGTCCCAGGCTTCTTCCCAGCACGGGCGGCCGGGCTGGCCGAGGGCGACCGGATGGCGCTCCGGGCCCAGGGTCTGGCGATAGCCGTCGTTGTAGAACTGGATCAGGTCGTCGCCCCACCAGATGAACATCGGATGATTGCTCGACAGCAGGACCCGCAGCACGGTCTTCAGGGTCGAGGGCCAGCCATCTGGCGGGCCGAGAGGGCTGTTGTTCCAATCGTAGGCGCGCATGAGGGCGCCCATCTCGCCGCCACCGGCCAGGAAGCTGAAACTCGAGTTCAAAGTGTGTGAAATAAAAGGTGGGTAGCCGTAAACGATACGGGTCGATTGATCCACCGGCAATTGTAATGGTGTGTGGTAATACCTGCTTGCGCGGCGGTTCCTCCGGTGCGGCGCTCAGCCCGTCGCCTCGTCGACCTGCTGCTGCTCAGCCAGGTACCTGTGAATCTGGGCCACCACGGCCGCGCCTTCGCCGGCCGCCGCGGCGACGCGCTTGGTCGAGCCGGCGCGCAGGTCGCCCACGGCGAACACGCCCGGCACACTGGTCTCGAGATCGCGTCCGCCATGCCGCCCCGTGGCCTCATAGCCGGTCAGCACGAAGCCCTTGCGGTCCAGTTCCACGCCGCATTCGCGCAGCCAATCGCTGTTGGGGTCGGCGCCGATGAACAGGAACAGGTGGTGGGTGTCGAACACCACCGGCGGGCCGCCGCTGCGGCTGCGGCAGTGCACCCGTTCCAGGCCGGCGTCAGTGCCCTCGAGCGCGGCCAGTTCGAGCCGGGTGTGCAGCACGATGTTGGCGCTCGCCCGGATGCGCTCGATCAGGTAGCTCGACATGCTGGCCTCGAGACCGTTGCCGCGCACCATCAGGTGTACGGTCCTGGCGTGCGCGGCCAGGTAGACGGCGGCCTGGCCGGCCGAGTTGCCGCCGCCGACCAGCACCACGGTCTGCTGGCGGCACACCCTCGCTTCGACCGGCGAGGCCCAGTAGTACACGCCGCGGCCCTCGAAACGGGCCAGGTCGGCGAGGTCGGGCTTGCGGTAGCGCGCGCCGGCCGCCAGCACCACGCTGCGCGCCCGCGCGCAGGCGCCGTCGTCCAGTTCCACGCGCAGCGGCCGTTCGCGGCACAGCAGCCGCATCGCCGGCGCCGGAATGGCGATCTCGGCGCCGAACTTGCTGGCCTGGACGAAGGCGCGGCTGACCAGGGCGTGGCCCGAGATGCCGGTGGGGAAGCCGAAGAAGTTCTCGATGCGCGCACTGGCCCCGGCCTGGCCGCCATAGGCGCGCTGTTCCAGCACCAGCACCGACAGGCCTTCCGAGGCCGCGTACACGGCCGTGGCCAGGCCGGCCGGGCCGGCGCCGACCACCAGCACATCGTAGACCATGTCGCGCGTGATGCGCGGCATGGTGCCCAGGAAGCGGCCCATCTCGAGCAGGCTCGGGTTCTTGATCACGAAGCCGTCGGGCATGGCGACCAGCGGCCAGTCGTGCTCCTGGCGCCAGTGCTCGCGCACCAGCTGGGCGGCGTCCTGGTCGGCGTCCGGGTCGCGCCGGGTATAGGGTTGCGCATTGCGCGACAAAAAGCTCTCGAGCTCGAACAGGCGCGCATGGCCGGACGGCCCGATCAGGATCGGCCCGGTCGGCTGTTCGCCGATCAGGCGCGCGCGGCGCAGCATGAAGGCGCGCATCACGCGCTCGCCCAGCACCGCCTCGGCCATCAGGAGCGCACGCAGCGCCTCGGGATCGAGCACCAGGGCTTCCAGGCGGCCGACCGCCACGCCGTCGACCAGCGGCGGCCGGCCCGACAGCTGCGACACTTCGCCGGTGAACTGGCCCGGTTCGAACAGGTGCACCTCGACCCGGTGGCCGAGGGCATTGCTGCGGCTGCAGCGCAACTGGCCGGACAGCACCACGACCATGCCGGGAGAATCGACCAGGGCCCGGAACACGACGTCGCCGTCGTGCCAGGCGCGCTCGGTGGCGAAACGGCGGATGCGCTTGAGATCGTCTTCGCCGAGGACGGGATAGACCTGGTGGCCGCGCGTTTTCAGGTCGATCAGGTAGAGCGGATCGATGATGGACGGTTCCGGCAGGGATTCTGGCGTGTCGTTCATGGCGGCTCTCGGCTGGTCGCGTCGGATCTGACGCAGGCGAATGCATGGTAATGCAGCCGGGCCGTTTTGTGCGCTATCTCCTGGGGTGGGTGCGCCATGGTTTATTTTTACTGGTAAGCCGCCGCCGGTTCAGCGCTGGCGCTGCAGTCGCAACAGCAGCCAGCCGGCCACCGTGGTGAAGGCCGCGACCAGGCCCAGCGCGATCCAGAAGCCGTGGCTCTCGTCGGCCAGCGGGATGCCGCCCACGTTCATGCCGAGCAGGCCGGCGATCAGGTTGATCGGCAGCGCCATCACGGTCACGATCGTCAACAGATACAGGCTGCGGGCATTGTCCTCGTTGACGCGGGCGGCGATTTCTTCCTGCAGCAATTTGATGCGCTCCTGCAGCGCGGCCAGGTCGCTCAGCACCACCGTGAATTCCTCGGTCGCCTGGCGCAGGTCCTGGCGGTCGTCGCCATCGACCCAGCCTGGTGGGCGCTGCAGCAGGCGGAACAGGGCGGCCGGTTCCGGCGCCAGCAGCCGCTGCAGGCGCACCAGCACCCGGCGCAGCGAACCGAGGTCTTCGCGCTGGCGGGTGAGGCGCCCGGCCAGCAGCCGGTCTTCGATGGTATCGACCCGCGCCACCGCCTCGCGCACGATGTTCACCAGCACGTCGGCCTGGTCGCGCAGCAGGTGGATCAGGAGCTCGCTGGATGAGCGCAGCGGGGCGCCCTGGCGCACGTCCTGGCGCAGGCGCTCGATCGAGGCCAGGGGCTTCCTGCGCGCGCTGATCGCTACCTGCGGCGTGACGTGGACCCACAAGGTCGAGATCTCGGCGCTGTCGAGCGAAAAACCATGCAGCACGTCGTTGACGACGGCGATCAGGGCATTGTCGGCCAGCTCGAGGTGGGTCGAGCGCGAACCCTGGTGCAGCGTCTCGTAGAACTCGTCGGCCAGCATGGCGTGGCCGCGCAGCCAGCGTTCGCTGGCGGTGTTCGACAGGTTGAAGTGCAGCCAGATGAACTGTTCCGGTTGCGGTTCGCGCATCCAGGCCAGGGCCTCGTGCACGCCGATCGGCGTCGCGGTCGTGTCGCGCCGGAACAGGAAGCCCCATACCAGGCCCGAATCGTCGGAGCCGTAACTGAAGCCGGGAGCCGCCATCTGCGCCATTGACCTTCCTGGATGAATGAACGATGGGCAATTGTAGAGCGTTCTGACGGCGCGATGTTGGCTGTCGGCGACGTGCGTGGCAACCTTGCGATGTCATCAAGTTGAAACCATCGGCCGCTAAGATTGCTCCTGTGTCTCTCCGCGTGATCCCTCAACCGGATACTGCGTTTTTCCGTCGGCCTCACGGTCGGCGGTTTTTTTTATGTGAGGCTCCCGGCGCGCATGGGATGTCTCGAGGAAAGGAAACAGATGCACATCTCTCAGATCGATCGCCGCGGCGCGGCGCCGGGCGACATGGCTGACAATAGCCTTGCCAATCCCTATGCGGGCGCAACCCACGTGGTGCGCCAGGGCATCCTGATCCAGGCGAGCCTGGGCACCCGCAGCGCCGTCGAATTCCTGAAGCAGCATGGCGTGCACGGCGCGGTGATCCACCGCGTGCTGTTGGGAGAGCAGGTGCGCCAGGATGACCACGCGTCGCTCGGCGACCGGGCGGCGCTCGACGATCGTGCGGTGATCGACGATCCCAGGATGTAGTCGAGGGCCTGCAGCCGGGGTTCAGGCGTGCTCGGTCAGTTCGCGCAGGATCGCGCACTGGCCGGCGGGCCGCGTCGAATCGCAGCGCGCGCGCAGGCGCGACAGTTCGGCGCGCAGCGCCCTCAGCTCCAGGATCTGGCGGTCGATCTCGGACAGCTGGTGGTCGACCAGCGCGTTGACGCCGCTGCAGGAACGTTCCGGCTGGTCCTGGTAGCCGAGCAGGGTTTCCACTTCGCCGAGCGACATGCCCAGCGACCGGCAACGGCGGATGAAATGCAGCCGCTCGGCGTGGTCAGCGCCATACATCCGGTAGTTCGCCTGCGACCTGAGCGGCGGCGGCAGCAATCCCTTTTGCTCGTAGAAACGGACAGTCTCGGACTGGCAGCCCGTCAGTTTCGCCAGTTCACCAATACGCATCAGCATGTTCATCCCTTGACCTTGTAGTAGCTACAGGGATTCTAATGGAGTTACTGCCATTGGAGGTGCGATCATGTCCGCTTGCTGTTCCGGATCCTGCAGTCCGACCACGCCGCCGCCCGACGGGCGCTACCGCAAGGTGTTGTGGGCGGCATTGCTCATCAATTTCATCATGTTCGGCGTCGAGCTGGCCAGCAGCCTGGCGGCAGGCTCGGTGTCGCTGCTGGCCGACTCGGTCGACTTTCTCGGCGACGCCGCCAATTACGGGGTGTCGCTGTTCGTGCTGGGCATGGCCGTGGTGTGGCGTTCGCGCGCGGCCTACGCCAAGGGCGTCGTGATGGGCGTCTTCGGCGTGCTGGTGCTGGCGCGCGCCTTGTGGCTCGGCCTTGACGGCCACCTGCCGCATGCCCAGACCATGGGAGCCGTCAGCCTGCTGGCGCTGGCCGCCAACGGCGCGGTGGCGGCCATGCTGTACGCGTTTCGCAACGGCGACGCCAATATGCGCTCGGTGTGGCTGTGCACCCGCAACGACATGATCGGCAACCTGGCCGTGATGCTGGCGGCGCTGGGCGTGTTCGGCGCCCGCGCCGGATGGCCGGACATCGTGGTGGCGAGCATCATGGCGTGCCTCGGCCTGTCGGCGGCGCGCCAAGTGATGCGGCAGGCGCGCGCCGAGCTGCGGGCGCAGGCGGCGGCACGCTCGCCGGTGGCGACGCCGATGCCGATGCCCGTGCCAGCGACCCTGCCCACACCAGCGCCGGCGTCGTCGCCGGTGTCGATCGTCGAGATCCGGCGCCGCTGAACGGGGGCATCCGGGCGCCAGCAAATGCCGCCAGTCCCCGTCAGCCCGGCGACCGTGAACCCGCCTGCGGCCGTAGGTCCTCGCGCTCGCCGTGCTCGGCGATCAGCATGGCCGCGCTGTACAGGTCCGGCGCGATGCGCGTGGGCAGGCGGCGTGGCCCCAGGCGCCATTCGGTCTCGCCGCCGTTGTCGATCAACAAGGTGCGGCAGCCGGCGCGGTTGCCGGCCTCGACGTCGTGCAGGATGTCGCCGATCATCCAGGATGCGCGCAGGTCGATGGCATGCTCGTGCGCCGCGCGAAGCAGCATGCCGGGCGAGGGCTTGCGGCAGGCGCAGGCGAAGGCATAGTCGCTGACGGTGCCGAGCGGATGGTGCGGGCAATAGTAATAGCCCGCGAGGGCGAGCTGCTCGCGAAACAGCAGGTCGTGCAGGCGGTCGGAGACCGGACCCATCGCCGCTTCGGTGAAACAGCCGTGCGCGATGCCGGACTGGTTGCAGACCACGAACAGGCGATAGTCGAGCTCGGCCAGCAGACGCAGCGCCGCGCCGGCGCCGCTCACCAGGCGGATGCGGCGCGGCTCGGCATTGAATGGGATGTCGTCGACCAGCGTACCCTCCTGGTCGAGAAAGATGGCTTTCATGCGCTTACGCGAAACGCACGCGGTAGCGCACGGCGCCGGCCAGGCGCCAGAACACCGACAGTGGCGGCAGCAGGACCGAGGTGATCGCCATCTCGGCCACGTGCGAGGCGCTGTGGGCCGTGCCCTTCAGGCGGCGCAGGCACAGGCGCACCGTGAGCGCCAGCCAGACCAGGGTGGCGGCCAGGGCCAGCCAGCGCACGCCCAGCACCCAGCAGGGCAGGGCCAGCAGCAGGGCGGCGACGATGGCGTAGTGGTCCCAGCACGGACGCGCTTCGATGCGTTCGCGGTACAGCGTCGGGTGCTTCTTGTACAGCAGCGCGTCGAACACGGCATGGCGGATCTGCAGCAGGCTCGCGCCCCAGGGCGCCGGACGCACCGGGTGCACGGCCAGCGCCTGCGGCGCGCGCACGATGCGGATGCCTTGTTCGAGCAGGCGGAAGTGCAGGTCGGCGTCGCTGCCGCGCTGGACGCTGAAGCGCTCGTCGAAGCCGTCGAGCCGTTCGAGCACCGGCTTGTGGAAGAAGCAGTTGGCGCTGGTGAAATCGGCCAGTTCGTGCGCATGCGCGCTGCGCTGACGGTCGGTGGGGCGCGCCGGCACCGGGGTCTCGATGCGCCCGCAGACGACGGCGGCGCCGCCGTCGAAGGCGGCCAGCCCCTGGGCCAGCCAGTCGGGGCTGGGCACGGCGTCGTCGCTGGTGAAGGCGATGACGCTGGCGCGCGCCGCGCGCCAGCCGCGGTTGCGCGCGGCGCCGGGACCGCGCGGGCCGGTGTTGGCGACATAGGCCAGCCGCGGCCCACGGTCGAGCGTGCGGGTGCGCCAGCCGGCCACCAGGTGCAGCGTATTGTGGTTGGGTTCGTCGTCCACGACGATGACTTCGACGCTGCGCGGATCGACGCTCTGGCGCATCAGGGCGTCCAGGCTGCGGTCGAGCAGGTCCATGCGGCCGCAGGCGGGCAGCACGACCGATACCGTGGGGATGGCGGCGGGCGTGGCGTTATTCGGGGCGTCGTCCATTGCAGGCATGCGAGGTCTCCTCGTTCTCTCCGCTGGTCTCGCGCCACGGCACGATCGTGGCGATGTCGAGCGGTTCGATTGCCTTGCGTACGACGCGGTTCCGGCGCTCCGGTACGGCTTGGAGATGGATCAAGGAAGGGCGGTCTCGTAGCGTCGGCGGGCGACCCGCCAACCCTACGGTAGATCGGCCGCTCAGCCGCGCGAGAACCCGGTGTCGTCGTCCATCTTGCGGTCGCCCGCCAGCTTGTTGGCGCCGCCCGGGCTGCGCGGGTAGCCGCCGGCGGCGTCGTTCGACTGGTGCACCGGATTCGGATCGGCATGCATGCTGCCGCCCACCTGATAGCCTTCGCCCTCGGTGCGCGGGCCCGAGTTGCCCGGGCTGCGCGGCAGGCCGCCGGACACATTGTTCGACTGGTGCACGTTCTCGCTGCCCGTATCGCGCGCGCCGGCGCCGGTCTGCGAACCCTGGCGGTCGGTGCTTTGCTGGACTGCGCTGGCGCTGGCGTCCTGGGTGTCGGCGCGGTTGTCGTCGGCGCCCTGGCGGTTGCCGTAGATGTCGCCGTGCTGCACGCCCGGCACGCCGGCCTCGGTGCCGAGCGGGTCCGGCGCCACGGTGCCCGGCACGCGGCCGTCGCGGCCCGGCTCGTTGCGGTGCAGCTCCGGCTGCGCCGGGTCTTGCGGATTCAGGGTGTCGGTGGTCCGGGTCGCGCCCTGGCGGTTGGCGACGTCTTCGTTGAGCGAGACGCCGGTGTCGCGCTGGCGGTTGCCCACCGGCTGCTCCAGCTTGCCCCAGGCATCCGAGTGCATTTCCATCTGGCGCTGGTGGCTGTCGGTGATGCCTTGTTGCGGTCCCGAGCCGCCGGTCTGCTGGGTCTGCATCGAGCCGCCCGGCAGGTCGCCCTGGCGCGATTGGCCGCTGCCGTCCGGGCTGCCGCCCAGTCCGGCCTGGTCGTGGCCGCCGGCATGCGCCATGCCGGTGCCCGACTGGCCACCCTGTTCGCTGGCGCCGCGCGGGTAGGTATGGTCCATCGGGCCGCTCTGGGTATTTCCTTTGGAACCTGGCGTCCATTTTTCATTGGCGCCATTATTGGTCTGGTTATTGGTTTCGCTACGTTGATTCGCGTCCATGTTGGTCTCCTGTGCTTGGTGAGCGGGCAGGTCGAAGTCCTGCCGGATAACACCATGATGCGCGCCGACAGCCTGGCACAGAATAGGAAGAGGTAGGGGAGGTATGTAGGACTGGTCCTGACGAGTTTGTTGACTACTGGCAGTTATTTTTCGAAGTGCATTATTTGTCGCTCAAAGTCCTACAAAGTCATCTGAAATGCTCCTATAGCCGCATCGGAGATGGCTGCCTAAGATGGGCTTCGACTCATCGTTCGCCGGCGAATGGCCGGCGGCGATCGGGTCTCAAGCCTGCCGCAGGACGCGGCGGTTTCCACAAGTGCTGTATAAGGGAGAACGTCATCATGGCCTCAAGCAATCAAGGTAACAAGCAATCGGGCAACCAAGGCAACAGCCAGAGCAGCGGCACCCGCAATCGCGGCTTCGCCTCGATGGATCCGGCGCGCCAGCGCGAAATCGCCAGCCAGGGCGGCAAGGCCGCCCATGCCAAGGGCACCGCCCACGAATTCACGTCGGAAGAAGCACGCCGCGCCGGTAGCTTGAGCCACGGTAATCGTCAGTCGGCCAACGCCAGCGCCGGCGGCGCGTCGCGCAGCTCGAGCTCCTCGAGCAAGAGCGGCAACCGCCAGAGCGCCCAGGGCGGCAACCGCAGCGGCGGCTCGAAAGAGTAAGCATGCGGCCGGCTGAGCCGGCGACAGCCAAGAAACGGGGAGCCATGGGCTCCCCGTTTTGCTTTGGTTTTGCCTCTAATACACACAAAACGGGAAGGGGATAGGTTAGAATCGCAGCGCCTTTTTCAACCTTCCCCAAGGATCAAGTCGTGAAACCAGCGGTCATCCGTCAAGTCAAGAGCCTGTCCATGTCCTGCGACCGGGTCGGCAACCTGTTGCTCACCAAGTTCTCCAGCCAGGGCGCGAGCGACCTGTGCATCCACATCCCGGCCTCGATCGTGTTCTGGCTGCTCAAGCACCTGCCGGTCAACCGCGATCCGCAACTGAAGGCGCCGCCCGCTGGTCCCGGCATCACCCAGGCCGATTGGGACAGCCCCTACGTGCCGCGCGCGCAATACGTGAACTGCAAGGAACTGCCGGGCGCGATCCGCATGACCTTCGTGCTCGACCGCAAGCCCGAGCTGACCGTCGTGCTCGACCGCGGCAACGTCGAACTGATGCGCCAGATCATGGCCATGTACACCAAGGACCTGATCGACCTCGACGCGCAGTAAAAACACGCGTCCCCGCCCCGGCCCGGTATCAGCGGTCGGCGTGGCCGATCCGGTATCATGGCCGGCGCTGCTTATGCACTGATCGTCGGGCAGGCGCCCGACGCCCCGATATTTGCACACCGTCCACCGCGACGGGCCATGAAAGGATCCCACGATGCCCATCAAGATCAGCACGATGTTCGACTCCGGCTCGATCGACGTCGTCCGCGCCGACAATCCCAAACAGATCGACCTGAACCTGCGCAAGGATTCGCACGCCGACATCCACCAGTGGTTCCACTTCCGCCTGCAGGGCGCGCGCGGCCAGGCGGTCACGATGCGCTTCCTGAACGCCGGCCAGGCCACCTATCCGAAGGGCTTCGAGGGCTACCAGGCTGTCGCGAGCTACGATACCGAGAACTGGTTCCGCGTTCCCACCAGCTTCGACGGCCAGGTGATGACGGTCGAGCACACCCCGGAACTGGACAGCGTCTACTACGCCTATTTCGAGCCCTACACCTGGGAACGCCACCTGCGCCTGCTGGGCGAAGTGGCCGAGAACCCGATCGCGCGCGTGCATGACATCGGCAGCACGGTCGACGGCCGCGACATGAACCTGGTCGTGATCGGCAATCCGCAGGCAGAGAAAAAGATCTGGGTCATCGCCCGCCAGCACCCGGGCGAATCGATGGCCGAGTGGTTCGTCGAAGGCATGATGGATGCGCTGCTCGACAACGCCAATCCGGTGGCGCGCAAGCTGCTGCAGCGCGCGGTGTTCTACATCGTGCCGAACATGAATCCGGACGGCTCGGTGCGCGGCAACCTGCGCACCAATGCCGCCGGCGCCAACCTGAACCGCGAGTGGATGAACCCATCGCTCGAACGCAGCCCGGAAGTGTACTGCGTCAAGAAGAAGATCGAGGAAGTCGGCATCGACATGTTCTTCGACATCCATGGCGACGAGGCGCTGCCCTACAACTTCGTGGCCGGCTGCGAGATGCTCGAAGACTTCACCGCCGAGCGCGCGCTGGAGCAGAGCACTTTCATCGATCGCTATATCTCGTGCAGCCCGGACTTCCAGAAGGAATACGGTTACGCCGCCAGCAAGTACAACGACGAGCTGCTGACGCTGGCCTCGAAGTACGTCGGCCACCACTACAAATGCCTGTCGCTGACGCTCGAGATGCCGTTCAAGGACAACGCCAACCTGCCCGACCCGCACGTCGGCTGGAACGGCGCGCGCAGCGCCGGCCTGGGCGCGGCGATGCTGCAGCCGATCCTGCAGGCGCTGGGCTGATTCCATGGGCGTCGAAATCGAACGCAAGTTCCTGCTCGCGAGCGAGGCCTGGCGCCAGCTGGGCACGCCCGTCCTGCTGCGCCAGGGCTACCTGACTGCCGACCCGATGCGCACGGTGCGCGTGCGCATCGAGGGTGAGCAGGGCGTCCTGACCATCAAGAGCAAGAGCGAAGGGGCGTCGCGCGGGGAATGGGAGTATCCGATCCCGCTCGAAGACGCCAGCGAGCTGCTCGACCGCCTGTGCGAGCGGCCGCTGGTCGAAAAATACCGGCGCCGCATCGAGCATGCCGGCTTCATTTGGGAAGTCGACGAGTTCCTGGGCGAGAACGCGGGCCTGGTGGTGGCCGAGATCGAGCTGCCGGCCGAAGACGCCGTCTTCGACAAGCCGGACTGGATCGGCCAGGAAGTCACCAGCGACAAGCGCTATTACAACTCCAACCTGATCCGTTCTCCGTATTCCACCTGGACCGATACCGAATAATGACGACCGCTTCGCCCACCATGCTACGCCGCAGCCTGCTCGCACTCTCCCTCACCACCGCACTGGGCCTGGCGCTGCCGGCCGCCGGCGCGTTTGCCGCCGACAATGCTTACTTTCCACCGGCCGGCGAATGGGCCCGCAAGGACCCGGCCCAGCTGGGCATGGACCCGGCGGCCCTGGCCGCGGCCGTCCAGTTCGCGCAATCGCGCGAGACCGAGCGTCCGCTCGACCTGTCCGACCAGGAAGCCATCTTCGGTACCCGCCTGGGCTCGATGCCCACCAGGCGCGCCCATACCAACGGCGTCGTGATCTACAAGGGCCATGTGGTGGCCGAGTTCGGCGACACGCGCTTCGTCGACCCCACCTATTCGGTGGCCAAGAGCATGCTGGCCACCGTCGCCGGCGTGGCGGTGCGCGACGGCCGCATCGGGGTCGGCGACCCGGTCGCGAAGACGGTCGATGACGGCGGTTATGCCACGCCGCACAATGCGCAAGTGACCTGGAAGCAGCACCTGCAGCAGGAATCCGAGTGGGAAGGCGAGTTGTGGGGCAAGCATTCCAATTTCATCGGCAAGCAAGCTTTCGGCAAGGGCGAGAAGAAGCCGCGCGCGATCAAGGCGCCGGGCAGCTTTTACGAGTACAACGACACCCGCGTGAACCGCTTCGCCCTGTCGCTGCTGCGCGTGTTCGGCCAGTCGGTGCCGGACGTGTTCCAGCAGCAGGTCATGGATCCGATCGGCGCCTCGTCGACCTGGAAGTGGGTTCCTTACCATAACAGCTACGTGGAAGTGAACGGCAAGCAGGTGCCATCGGTCAGCGGCGGCACGCGCTGGGGCGGCGGCATGTGGATCGACAGCTGGGACATGGCGCGCTTCGGCTACCTGTGGCTGCATCAGGGTAACTGGGCCGGCAAGCAGATCCTGCCCGCTTCTTACGTGAAGGAAGCGCTCGCCCCGAGCGCCCACGGCCCGGATTATGGCTATCTATGGTGGCTCAATACCAAGGGCAAGAACCTGCCGGGCATGCCGGCCACCGCCTTCGCGGCGCTGGGCGCGGGCAGCAACGACATCGTCGTGTCGCCCGAGCATGACCTGGTGATCGTATGGCGCTGGCATGCCGGTAACGCGGCCGAGTTCGCCACGCGCGTGATCGCCGCGATCCGTAAGTAAAGACGTTCTATATCCGCAACGTGGGCCGCTCCAATTGTGCGGGGCAAAACGGGACTTGAATGATATATTTTTATCATTAATCCCACCCGCGATGCGGTGTTGTGTGTCCTCTGGTTAGACCCGACAATTTGTTCTTGCAGTCGGCCGGTCGGGTCGAGGTCAGGCATACGCTCCGGCATTGCCAACACCACCAGGACACACAAGAATGAGCAAGAATATCGCCATCGTTGGCGCTGGATTCTCCGGGGCCGTGATCGCAAACCAGCTGGCGCAGGCCGGCTATACCGTCGACGTGTTCGAATCGCGTCCCCATATCGCCGGCAACTGCTATTCGGAACGCGATGCCGAGACCGGCGTCATGGTCCACGTCTACGGCCCCCACATCTTCCACACCGATAACGAGCGCGCCTGGGAGTTCGTCAACCGCTACGCCGAGTTCAAGCCCTACGTCAACCGCGTCAAGGCCATCACCGGTGGCAAGGTATTCACCCTGCCGATCAACCTGTTGACCATCAACCAGTTCTTCAACAAGACCATGGGCCCGGCCGAGGCGCAGGAATTCCTGCAGAACCTGGGCGACAAGTCGATCGAGAACCCGACCACCTTCGAAGAGCAGGCGCTGCGCTTCGTCGGTCGCGAGCTGTACGAAGCCTTCTTCAAGACCTATACGATCAAGCAGTGGGGCCTGCACCCGAGCGAGCTGCCGGCCAGCATCCTCAAGCGCCTGCCGGTGCGTTTCAATTACGACGACAATTACTTCAACCACAAATACCAGGGCATGCCGGCCGACGGCTACACGGCGCTGGTCCAGAACATCCTCGACGTGCCGGGCGTGACCGTGCATTTGAGCACGGCCTTCGACCCGCTTGAGAAGGGCAACTACGCCCACGTGTTCTATAGCGGCCCGATCGACGCCTGGTTCAAGCACGAAGAGGGCCGCCTACCTTACCGCACGCTGGACTTCGAAACCTTCCGCGCCGATGGTGACTACCAGGGCAATGCCGTTATCAATTACTGCGACGACGAAAAGAAATACACCCGCATTACCGAGCACAAGCACTTCTCGCCGTGGGAAAAGCACGAGAAAACCATCTGCTACGCCGAGTACAGCCGCCAGTGCGAAGAGAAGGACGTCCCGTACTACCCGATCCGCCAGACGCGCGAGAAGGCGCAGCTGGAGCTGTACGTGAACAAGGCGAAGAACGAAGACAACGTCACCTTCGTCGGCCGCCTGGGCACCTACCGCTACCTGGACATGGACGTCACCATCCACGAAGCGCTGCTCACTTCCGACAAATTCCTGGAGACCGCGAAGAACGGCGAGCGCATGCCGGCCTTCACCATCGATCCGATGGCGTAAAGGCCGTCAAGCTCACGCAGCGAAACCGCCGTCGATCAGCAGGTCGGCGCCGGTGACGTAGGCCGCTTCCGGTCCGGCCAGGTAAGCGACCATGGCCGCGATCTCTTCGGGGCGGCCGTGGCGCTTGATCGCCATATAGTCGTGCAGGCCGGCGCCGAACTCGGTCTTTTCCGGGTTCATGTCGGTGTCGACCGGGCCGGGCAGCACATTATTGATCGTGATGCCGCGCGGCCCCAGCTCGCGCGCCAGTCCCTGGGTCAGGCCGCTCAGCGCCGACTTGCTCATCGCATACACCGACCCGCCCACCATCGGCATGCGCAGCGCATTGGTGCTGCTGATGTTGACGATGCGTCCGCCTTCCTTCATGTGCGGCAGCGCCGCCTTCACGCCGGCGAACACGGCGCGCACGTTGACGCCCACCGTCTTGTCGAAATCTTCCAGCGTGAAATCGTCGATCGGCCCGAACACGGCGACGCCGGCATTGTTGACCAGGATGTCGATGCGGCCACGTTCTTGCGCGACATGGGCGATCGCGGCGTCGATCGCGGCCGGATCGGCGGCATCGCTGCGGATCGCCTCGGCGCTGCTTCCCTGGGCCTGGATGTCCGCCACCAGCGTCTCGGCGGCGCCGGCCGATTGCTGGTAGGTCAGCGCCACGTGCGCGCCCTGGCTGGCAAGCCGGCGCGCAATCGCCGCGCCAATGCCGCGCGAACCGCCGGTGACCACGGCAACCTTGCCTTCGAATGCTTTGTTCATGATGGACTCCCTGAGAATGATTGGACGAGTCGGCAGTATGCTGCCGACCAGGAGTTGAAACTAGCCGGTCCAAAGTCGTATGACTTTCAACCAGAGGTATAAAATCTCCGGATCGTCACCATCCAGACACCGCCATGCCGGAATCGATCAGTCACCTCGTCTCGTTCATCTACAGCGCCGAGGAGCGCGGCTTTTCGCCCGCCGCGCGCCGCCTCGGCCTGAGTCCGGCCGCGGTCAGCAAGAACGTCGCCCGCCTCGAGCAGCACCTGGGCGTGCGCCTGTTCCAGCGCACCACGCGCCAGCTGCGGCTCACGGCCGAGGGCGAACGCTATCTGCACGAAGTGGCCGAGCCCTGGCGCCGGATCGAGGAGGCGACCCAGGCCACGCGCCAGGGCGCCGGCCAGCCCGGCGGCACCCTGAAAATCGGCATGGCGCCGCTGGTCGGGCGGACCTATTTCGTGCCGATGCTGGAAGATTTTCTCGCACGCTATCCGGCCATCGTTCCCGACCTGCATTTCGATAACCGCCAGGTCGACCTGGTCAAGGAGGGCTTCGACGTGGCGATCGGCGGCGGCGTCGACCTGAACGAGGGCATGGTGGCGCGCGAACTGACCAGGGTGCGCAGCGTCGTCGTGGCCAGTCCGGCCTACCTTGAGCGGCGCGGCTGGCCGCACGATCCGGACGGCCTGGCAAGACACGACGGCATCGCCCGCCGCGCCGTGGGCAGCGGCCGGCTGCTGTCCTGGACCTTGCGCCATGGCGACGGCCGGCAGGCGCCGGTCGACCTGCGCACGGCGCTGGTGTGCGACGATCCCGAGGCGATGGCGCAGACGGCGCTGGCTGGCATCGGGATCGCGGTATTGCCGTTGCCGCACGCGCAAGCATTCCTGCGCAGTAGAGCGCTGGTCGACGTCTTGCCGGGCTGGTTCGTGGAGGGGCGGGCGCTATGCCTGTATTACGCGAGCCGCAGGCTGTTGCCGGCCAAGACGCGCGTCTTCATCGACTTCGTCGTGGCACGTTTCGAGGAGCAGGGGCTGGCGCGGCAGTTCATGACGCCGGAGCGTGCGGCAGGGGAGGGAGGAGAGGCTCCCGCCGCGGCGGGAGCCTGAACGACATCAGTGGAAGTGCTCGGTGCCGGCCGGCGCGTCTTCCGGCATTTCGGCATGCACCAGCTCGCCGGTCGGGTCGGCGAACAGCGGCGCGCCGCAGTCGTCGCAGTACTCGGCCACGTAGCGCTCGTTAATGCGCTTGATGTGGGCGATGCCGGCGTCGTTGAGGTGGGCCGCGATCTCGTTGATCGGGGACAGCGGCGTGGCGGTGACCGCCAGCGGGCCTTCCATCGGCGTGCCGTTCTCGTCTTCCTGGCCATACAGCGGCCAGACGATGCCATACACCACGTCGGCGCTCTGGCGCATGGTGAACGAGACGCGGTACTCGTCGATCTGGATGTCCGGCGACTCTTCGCCGAAGCCGGCGATCACGGCGCGCAGGTCGGACGCTTCCACGCCCAGCGTATTGGTCAGGTAGTGCACGGCGGCGCGGATCGAGATCGGGCGGATCAGTTTATCGGCTTCGCGGCAGGCCACGTAATAGGCTTCCGGCAGCAGCAGCTCGATGCCGCAGCCCGGCAGCAGGCGCGCGATATTCGCGGTGGCCTGGGCGCGCCACTGCTCGAGGCTGCGATTGCGCTCTTCGGCGAAACGCACGTGGTGCTGCGGCTCTTGCCAGCGGAACAGCGGCTCGCCGGCCGGGGCCACGATCGCGATCAGGAGGTAGCGGGTATCGGCCAGGAAGGGCGCGGTTTCGTCCAGGTGCTGGGCCGGCTTGATGGTGCCGCCCTTGTGGGCGGCGGCGGCCAGCTTCTGCGTCAGCGCCGCGGTTTCGGCGTGGGTGCGCGGCAGCTGGTCGAGCGAATATAAGGTAGGCGCAATTGCCATCTTGGTGCCGTCGGCCAGCAGGTGCGCCGAGAAGTGGGCGCCCAGGGTCGACAGCAGGTCGTTCGGGATGGCGCCGGTGGCGATCGAGAACCGGGTCCAGGCCAGGATCGGCGCCGCGACCAGCAGCGCCTGCCACGTGACGTCGCCGTGCTCGCCTTGTTCGACCATGGTGGCCGATTCGCTAACGGCCTCGACCGTATCCATCAGCACGTCGTAGGAGGCCAGGTCGTCCTTGAACAGGGCGTTCAGGGCGGCATCGATGCTGTCCTGATGATTGGTCTTGAGCAGCTTTTGCAGGCAGGTGTCGAGTTGGCGTTCCCACGCCCGCTCTTCGGCACGGCTGGCGGCTTGCATGAGGGCTTGCGAGAGGCTGACGAGGCGCTGGCTTTCTGCGGAAAGTTTTGGAGTTGAATCTTTGGAAGGACGACGCATGGCGCTGGTGGGTCTCTTGTCAGTGAATGTTTCGAAAGTCCGAGGGGTTGATGATAAACCCATATCCCCGGTATTGTAGTTGATTCGGCCACAGGTCATGAACAATGGCTGTCATGGAGGCAGGACGAAAGCCATATGACGGGCGCGCACGCAAACGCTTGCACAATGCGCGAACAGGGTACATAATGAGAATAATTCTCATTCAAACATGTTTGGGAAGAGCGATTGGAGTGTTCATCAAGTTGTGTTTCCAGCTTGTGTTGCAGTAGCCGCCGGCGACCGGGAAAGCGCTGGCGGATGTTTCTCACGGAGTACCACCCCCGCCGGGCAACCGGATTCTGCCCTCCTGGCTATGTCAGGAGGGATTTTTTTGTTGGTTCGACAAAAGAAGAACGACATGATGCTGCATATTCCCGGCGTGCTGACGCCGGACCAGGTGGCCCATCTCCGCGCGCGCATGGCCGGCGCGCCGGAATGGCTCGATGGCCGCGAGAGCGTCGGCCCGCAAGGGGCGAAGGTCAAGCGCAACCGCCAGCTGGGCGAGGGCACGCCGCTGGCCGTCGAGCTTGGCCAGATCGTGAGCGCGGCCCTGATGGCGAACCCCATGTTCTTTTCCAGCGCGCTGCCGCTGCGGATGCTGACGCCTTACTTCAATGCCTACGGCGGCGGCGAGCACTACGGCTTGCACGTCGATGGCGCCATCCGCGCCCAGCGCGGCGGGGGGGCGCCGGTGCGGGCCGACGTCTCGACCACCGTGTTCCTGAGCGAGCCGGAAGAATACGAGGGCGGCGAGCTCGAAGTGGTCGACCTCTATGGCACCCACGAGGTCAAGCTGGCGGCGGGCGATGCGATCGTGTATTCGTCGGGCAGCGTGCACCAGGTGCGGCCGGTGACAAGTGGCGAACGGGTGGCGTCTTTTCTCTGGACCCAGAGCATGGTGCGCGACGACGGCAAGCGGGCGATGCTGTTCGATCTCGATACCCAGATCCAGAAGCTGCGCGCGCAGCACGGGGAGTCGGAGATTACGGTGGGGCTGACGGCGCATTATCACAATCTGCTGAGGATGTGGGCCGAGGTGTGATGTCTACAAGGCGGACCTTCGCCGCTCGTTTTTGAGACATTGGTAGTTCGTTCTGTAAAGCAGTGTCGAGAAATTTGCCCGTTCTCAAAGATGCTCTCTCAGGAGTTGCCAGAATCTATGCTTGTTCCGGTGGGAAATAACTGGAGGATAGCGTGGGCATGGCTCCTGACCTCAGCAGTCTCCTGCAGTATGAAAGCGGCCTGACTGCCGATAACCGTCCAATCAGGCTGAGGCTATTTGGCCAGGACAAACAGAACAGCAATATCCTGCTCCCTCAATCCATTCATGGTACGGAAACCGTATGCGGTGGGTTCAAATACCAGATCGATTGTGTAGCAAGCTCGTGCCGGCTCCCACTGAAGGAATTTATCGGACTGCCGGCTACCCTCGAATTCGTCACTGACCGGGGACGGCTGAGACAAGTTAGTGGGGTCATCGCGCAAGCCAGTTCAGGTGAATCCGACGGGGCGATCTCCAGCTATCGCGTCATCCTTTGCGATGTGATGACGATCATGGACCAGCGCGTCAATACGCGCGTCTTCCGGCGCTTGAGTTGGCCTCAAATCGTAGTGGTCGTGCTGAAAGAATGGCTTCAGATATATAGTGCGCAGGCTGGGGCCTTCGACTACGAGTTCGCAGACGGTTTTCGTCTTGAAAACTATCCCGAGCGTGAGCAGACAATACAGTTCAACGAATCCGATGCGGCATTCGTGCGGCGGCTTCTCGGCCGTTCCGGTATTGCCTGGTTCTTCCGACCCGGCAGTAGCCGCGTCTTGCAACAGAACGGTCAGGCGAGCGAATCCACGCCAGCCCACACGCTGGTGCTGTTCGACGCCCATAGCACGCTTGCCCGGAACGATGCGGGCGTAGTCCGTTATCACCGCGATGATGCCACCGAAGAGCGCGATTCCGTCACGCGTTGGGGAGCAGTGCGCAAGTTCCAGGCGGGCAATGCGAGTGTATTCAGCTGGGACTACAAACAACCGGGCAATGTTCCGGTCATGGTTACCGAGGTGCCGGGAAAGATCGATCAAGGGCGATCAGGCAACCCGCTGGCCTGCGCGGTGCAGGAATACATTGTCGAATCTCCGCATGTCGCAACGGACAGCGACCAACTGTACCGCCACGGATTATTGCGCATGCAGCGCAAAGAACTTGATTCGAAATGCTTTATCGGTGAGGGAACCGTGCGCGATTTTCGCGTAGGGGAATACTTCACGATCATGAATCATCCCGAGATTGACAGCCATCCCGTGGGAGAGCGCGATTTCGTCATCACCGCGCTCGACGTCAGGGCGCGAAACAACTTGCCGAGAAGCCTTGAAGAACGGGTGCAGCGTCTGTTCGCGTGCAATGGCTGGGAGGTCAAGCAAGGCGAGCCTGCCGAAGGCTGGAGCACGAATCCATTCCAGATGCGATTCGAAGCCGTACGACGAGCCATTCCGATTGTCCCGGCATTCGACCCATGGAATGATCTGCGCGACCCTGGTCTTCAGGTCGCACTCGTGGTCGGAGGACAGAACGAGGTCGTTCACTGCGACGAATATGGCCGCGTCAAGATCCGGTTTCCAGCAACACGTCCGGTTGATCATCAGCACGCTGGCGGCGCCGGCGCGTCGGACACGGACACGGATTCAGCCTGGGTCAGGGTGGCAAGCCAATGGGCTGGGACGGGAGATTCACATTGCGGCAATCTGACTCTGCCGAGAGTCGGGACCGAGGTGCTGGTCGCGTTCATCGGCGGCGACCCGGACAAACCGATCATCATCTCTCAGCTTTACAACGCGCGTGCCTTGCCGCCACCTTTGAGCAAGAACGCGAACCTGCCGACGACGCGGTTTTTGTCCGGCATACGAAGCCAGGAGATTCAGGGATGGCGCGCCAATCAACTTCGGTTCGACGACACGCCGCGCGAAATCAGCGCGCAGCTGGCGAGCGACGACGGCGCGTCGCAACTGAATCTTGGCTGGTTGACGCATCCGAGGGGGGAGCGCCGTCAGCCCCGTGGCGAAGGCGCGGAGCTGCGCAGCGACCATGCGGTGGCGATTCGCGGCGCTAAAGGTGTGCTGATCACTGCCGCTGGCAGTGCCAAGGCCGAAGGCAATCAATTGGATCGGGCCGAGTTGACTGGACTTGCCGACGGACTGCGTGACATTGCCGACCAGTTGGCGAAGCTCGCCGAAACCCATTCCAAAGATACTGGAAATGGGCCTCTGCTTGGTCAGTTGGTGGACAAGCTCAGGCATCTGGAACGTGGAACCAATGTGGGCGAGGGTGGGGCTGGCGGTGCACCTATTGTCGCCGTCAGCGGACCGGCGGGGATTGTCATGGCAACCGCGGAAAGCCTGGCGCTGGGAGCCGAGAAGAATATCGACCTGATTACGGCTGCGGATACGCACCTGGCTGCCGGTGGGAGGACTTCGGTACGCGCGGCCATGGGACTCAGTGCTTTTGCGAACGACGGTGGCATCAAGCATGTTGCGGCGCGCGGCGATGTGCACACGGAGGCGCAGGATGGTGTCATCAATCTGATAGCGCAAAAGGTCATGGAGCTGATCAGTAACACCGACTGGGTCAACATCAAGGCCAGAAAGGGTGTCCGGATCTATGGCGGTGGCAGTGAACTGAAGATCAGCGCTGAAGGCATTGTCGGCAATACGACCGGCAACAGCCATATGTACGCAGCCGATCATCAGACCTTTGCGAAGAAGGCTTCCGAGGTGCAGTTCCCTGACGAGCTGCCGCATCACGATATCTGTATTCCCTGCATGCTTGCGGCGGCGCGTGCGCATAGTCCACTGGTGGAGGCCGAATGAGCGGCAGCGACGGAGAACTGTTCATATATGTCTTGATCGATAACGGCCTGTTGCATGACGTGTCGGCTGGTTATGCGGAGGCCGATGCAAAGAGTCGCCCGGTCTGGCTGGAACCAGTTTATGCAGAACGTGCGCTGGAGGTTAGTCCGCTCCTGATCGATGTCGAGGCGGCTTATGAAGCCGGCGACATCGAGAAAGTCATGGGCTATATGAGTGCGGCTAAGCCGGCATTACACGCGTCGATCATCGAGAGCAACTTGAAACTTGGAGAGCTCGTCCATCATCTGCGCCGCTTCATTTTCATTGTCGACCCAAACGGTAAGCAGTTCACGCTCAGATATGCCGATTGTGCGGTGCTCGGGCCGCTCTCATCTCTACTGACGCCGGCACAGTGGCAGGAAATGAGAGGGCCGATGGCCCGTTGGGCAGTACACGATAGATCAGGATCGGTAATCCATTTGCCGTCGGTCGAATCAGATGCGCGAGCACGGACGCCACTCATCCTTGATTGGGAACAGTTAGCGGCGCTCGACGAGGCCAGTGAACCTGACCATCTCATCGCGAAAGCGAAATTGATGCGCCACGGCGGCGATTTTCCTGGCAACGCCGTCGAACAGCATGCCTGGGCACGAAGTGCTCGTCAGGTATGGTGTGCAGTAGGTAATTCTAATCCACAATTTTTGACAATTTTAACTGAAGCAGCATTAGCGACGCGGGGAAGCATCCTAAACAGATCAGAGACTCGAGACTGTCTTAAACTAAGTGATATTGACCTATTTGCTGCCGGGCTGAATGAAATTGTAGCGCGAATGCAGTGGCGTTAAGTCAGTCGGCTGATCCAGAAAATGAGGTTTTTCGCCGTTGTCATAATGGGGTATCTGATGAAAATATTTATTCCAAGTTTTGTCCGATGGCGTATCGCTGTTTTATTTGTAGTTATTGGGTCATTGTTAGGGGTTGGTGTGTTGATCTACAAAAGCTTCAGGGTCGATAAAAACTTCTCTACTACTTTAACTGGAGCTCATCATCTTGGTTCAGATTATTATATTAATAAATTCTACATAAATAAAAGTATCAGCGACAATGTCGGCGAGGGTGGTGGAGGTGGCAGTAAAGTATGTTGTTTAAGCTTGCCGAGAAAATGGAATCCGGCATTGACGGCAGATGTTCGTTGGGAGGTGATCCATATTCATAGGGCATCTAATCCCACCGTTCAAGACACTGCAGAGGTCGAAGGAATATATCGGGCGCAGGTGCCAATCGAGCCGTATGAGGGACCGGGAAATTTCTATGTGCATTTTTTTCCGGGCAAACGGGTGCGTATTGTTGTGAGCGAAACTACGCCCAGTGGCGAGTTGCACCCAATTCGATGGGATGACAGCCAAGCTAGCAACAACGCTACTGTGGGGTATCGAGTTGAGGGGATATTTACCGACGAAGAAATTGCTGAGAACCAACGGGAAGTTGATCGTGATAGAAAGCAACACGGGGGGGTGGCGATGATGCGCGACGATGTTCTTGTATTGCCGACCAAAACTTCGCCTGCGTCGAAAATAAAGTTAGTGATGCCGCGATTTGAGCCCGATTTCAAAAAATGTGAGGTTAATCTAAATATCGGAATATTTTTCGATGGAACTAATAATAACAAAGATCGCGATCTTGGTAGTCGTTCAGATACTAATATTGCAAGATTGCATGAGATATATAAATCTGATGATAAAATTGGATATAGCCGCCTATATATTCCAGGGGTTGGTACGATGTTTCCGGAGATCGGTGAGCATGGAGAAAGCAATCTCGGAAAAGGATGTGCATTCGGCTGTGAAGGTCGAGCTATATTCGGATTATTGGCGATTTTCAATTTTTTGCAATCGCGATGTTCGAGCACTGTCATGTTTGGTGATGACGCTATTCTTGCACTCTGTCGTAACGGCCCTAACGTAACTGATTCAATCGATCGCAAACAGCTTGCCAAATTTGGCGTGAATAGTGGACTGTTACAGCCGAATCTGGGAAGCTCTAGTATTCGTCGCGAGTTTCTCATGCAACAGGCCGGAAATTTGGAGGCAAGACTCAAGAACAGTAAGCTTCGTCTCGTCGAGTGCTTCATTGACGTTTTTGGTTTTTCCAGAGGTGCTGCGGAGGCACGTGTATTTTGTAGCTGGCTGAACGAATTGCTGATTGGCGGCCGCTTAGCTGGCGTACCACTGCAGTTTCGTTTCGTAGGAATCGTAGATACTGTCGCTTCGGCCGGATTTTGGTCTGGTACAACGGCACTGGCTATGAACTCAACCGGGGGGCATGGGGCATGGGCAAGTGCTGAATCACTGCTTATCCCAGCTTCAGTGCAAAACTGCGTGCATATGGTGGCTATGCATGAGCTACGGCGGAATTTTCCTCTAGACGCGATCGGAGTTGACGGCAAACTTCAGCCAGGGTGTTTTCAGTTTGCGTATCCGGGTTCGCACAGCGATGTCGGGGGAGGCTATCGGCCCGGTGAACTGGGACTTGCGGTAGGTGATGACTCTCAAAAGCTGTCTCAAATACCGTT
This sequence comes from Massilia sp. UYP32, assembly GCF_050434365.1. Lineage (NCBI taxonomy): Bacteria > Pseudomonadati > Pseudomonadota > Betaproteobacteria > Burkholderiales > Oxalobacteraceae > Massilia > Massilia sp. UYP32. The sequence goes on along the minus strand of NZ_JBNDIK010000009.1, from coordinate 130,849 downwards.
GAACCACATGCTGGATTGCGCGATAGCAGCAGGCGCTCCGTTCACCAGGCCTGCGATTTCGCCTAGTGGCTTTAACTCACTTGCGATCCATCCCGACTTGACCAAGGCATTTGATGACTTCATATCACATGCCACGCTTGCTCCACGTCCAATGTACCAATGGCTCCAGCCGTACCTTAACTGGCGGTGGCAAGTTCGTGATCGCTTTCACACGACCAATCAGGTCAAGCGGGCAAATCAGGCCGACAAGGAAATCCTGCTAACCTTTAACAAGAGTTTGATCAGTGATGCAGCTGCGATGACGCGAAGCGCTGGGATGAGTATTAGCAAACGAACGCTTGCAGTTTTCAAAGACGTGTTGTTTGCGGGGGCCAGAAGGGACTTGGTGACAACGTCGTTTCTCGAGCCGGAGGCTCGATCAGTACTTGCGCTAGCCCAAAAGTCCGCTCCGACATCGCCGTCTCTAGCTGCATTCTTTGATAACTATGTCCATGATTCGCTGGCCGGCTTCAATTCGCCGAGCCTGGAAATGCCTGGTTACTGGCGTTATCGCCGAGTCTTCCTCGGTACCGACGATCACGTCATCGCGGCTAATCAGGATGACGACACCGCACGCAGCGCCGCATGACCCACACCAAATAGGTTCACTATGAAAGATGAGAACGGACGAGGTGTCATCCGACTCGGTGACAAGACCACGCATGGCGGCGAGGTGATCTCCGCAGTGAAGGACTTCACGGTACTCGGCAAGTGCGTTGCAGTAGAAGGCGACACTACCTTCTGCCCCAAATGCAAAGGCCAGTTCCCGATTCAGCCCAGCGGCAGCACCCGCAAGCATCACGGCAAGCAGGTCGCATATGACCAGGACCTTACTGCGTGCGGCGCCAAGCTCATCTCTTCAATATGACTCTCTCCGCCAATGTGTAACGCTCTTGAAAATGGCATGCAGGACAGGTTCATGCAAAACAAAGGGCTGGAACCCTCCCGGATTCCAGCCCTTTTGCCATCCAGGCAGCCCGCCGCAGCGGGCCTTCCAGAATTAAGCAGCCAGCAACTGACGCAGCACGAACGGCAGAATGCCGCCATGCTTGTAGTAGTCGACTTCGATCGGGGTGTCGATACGCAGCAGCACCTGCACCTCTTGCGATTCGCCGTTTTCGCGGTGGATCACCAGGGTCGCCAGTTGTTGCGGCTTGATCTCGCCTTCCAGGCCCTTCAGGTCGTAGGTTTCCTTGCCGGTGATGCCCAGCGACTCGACGCTGTCGTTGCCGATGAACTGCAGCGGCAGCACGCCCATGCCGACCAGGTTCGAGCGGTGGATGCGCTCGTACGAACGCACGACCACGGCCTTCACGCCCAGCAGCTGGGTGCCCTTGGCAGCCCAGTCGCGCGACGAGCCGGTGCCGTATTCTTCGCCGCCGAAGATCATGGTCGGGGTGCCCGCGGCCACGTACTTCATTGCAGCGTCGTAGATCGACATCTGTTCGCCGGTCGGCTGGTGCAGGGTGATGCCGCCTTCGACCGCGGAGCCATCTGCCTTCGGCGGGATCATCTTGTTCTTGATACGCACGTTGGCGAAGGTGCCGCGCATCATGATCTCGTGGTTGCCGCGGCGCGAGCCGTAGGAGTTGAAGTCCGCCTTCAGGACGTCATGTTCCTTGAGCCACTTGCCTGCTGGACCGTCTTCTTTGATCGAGCCGGCCGGCGAGATGTGGTCGGTGGTGATCGAGTCGCCGAACACGCCCAGCGCGCGGGCGCCGGTGATGCCGGTGGCGGCCGCTTTCGGGGTCATCTCGAAGTCGGCGAAGAACGGCGGTTCGGCGATGTAGGTCGATTCAGGCCAGTTGTACACCTGACCTTCGGTCGACGACACGCGTTCCCACAGCGCGCCAGGGTTGCCCTTGACGTCGGCGTAGTTCTTCTTGAAGACGTCCGAGTTCATCGCGAAGCGCATCAGTTCGCCGATTTCCTGCGACGACGGCCAGATGTCGCCCAGGTAGACGTCGACGCCGTTGCTGTCCTTGCCCACCGGCTCGGTCATCAGGTCCTTCGTCATGTTGCCGGCGATCGCGTAGGCGACGACCAGCGGTGGCGAGGCCAGGAAGTTCGAACGGATGTTCGGGTGGATACGTGCTTCGAAGTTGCGGTTGCCCGACAGGACGGCGGCAGCGACGATGTCGTTCTGGGTGATCGCGGCGTTCAGTTCCGGGGTCAGGTCACCGGCATTGCCGATGCAGGTGGTGCAGCCGTAGGCGGTCACGCCGAAGCCCAGCTTGTCCAGGTAAGGCAGCAGGCCGGCGGCGGTCAGGTACTCGGTGACCACGCGCGATCCCGGCGCCAGCGACGACTTGATGTGCGGCGCCACGGTCAGGCCGCGCTCGACGGCTTTCTTGGCCAAGAGGCCCGCAGCCAGCAGCACGCTCGGGTTCGAGGTGTTGGTGCACGAGGTGATGGCGGCGATCAGGATGTCGCCGTTCTTCACGCGCACGCCGTTGGTGGTCTCGTAGACCTTGTGCAGGTCGTCCGGGTTCTTGTTGAAGCCGTTCTGGGTGGTCGGCTTGCTGAACAGTTCGGTGAAGGTGTTCTTGACGTGGCCCAGTTCGATACGGTCTTGCGGACGCTTCGGACCGGCCAGCGATGGGGTCACGGTCGACAGGTCGAGTTCCACCACGCGGGTGTAGTCGATCTCGCCTTCCTGCGGGATGCCGAACATGCCCTGGGCCTTGTAGTAGCCTTCGAAGGCAGCCAGTTCTTCTTCGGTACGGCCGGTGCCGCGGAAGTAGTCGACGGTCGCTTCGTCCACCGGGAAGAAGCCCATGGTCGCGCCGTATTCAGGCGCCATGTTGCCGATGGTGGCGCGGTCGGTGGTCGACAGCGAACGGGTGCCTTCGCCGAAGAACTCGACGAACTTGCCCACGACTTTCTCTTTGCGCAGCAGTTCGGTGATGGTCAGCACCAGGTCGGTCGCGGTGCAGCCTTCGCGGAGTTTACCCTTCAGGTTGACGCCGATGACGTCCGGGGTCAGGAAGTAGACCGGCTGGCCCAGCATGCCGGCTTCGGCTTCGATGCCGCCCACGCCCCAGCCGACGACGCCGACGCCGTTGATCATGGTGGTGTGCGAATCGGTGCCGACCAGGGTGTCAGGGTAGTACATGTCGCCCTGCTTCATGACGCCGCGCGCCAGGTATTCCAGGTTGACCTGGTGGACGATGCCGAAGCCCGGCGGCACGACGCCGAAGGTGTCGAAGGCTTGCATGCCCCACTTCATGAACTGGTAGCGCTCGTTGTTGCGCTGGAATTCCAGTTTCATGTTCAGGTCGAGCGCGCCCGGCTCGCGGAAGTGGTCGATGGTGACCGAGTGGTCGACCACCAGGTCGACCGGCACCAGCGGCTCGATCTTCTTCGGATCGGCGCCCATCTTGGCGGCGACGTTGCGCATCGCGGCCAGGTCGGCCAGCAGCGGCACGCCGGTGAAGTCCTGCAGCACGACGCGGGCCACGACGAACGGGATCTCGTCGGTACGCTCTGCGGTCGCACCCCAGTTGGCGACTTGCTTGACGTGCTCTTCGGTGACCTTCTTGCCGTCGCAGTTACGCAGCACGGACTCGAGGACGATACGGATCGACACCGGCAGGCGCGACAGGTTCACACCGAGGTTTTCCGCCAGCGCCGGCAGCGAATGGAACTGGCCGCTCTGGCCTGCGCCGATCGGGAATTCCTTCAGTGTGTTCAGAGTGTTGCGAGACATAATCTCTCCTTCAGTGGGAATATTGTTATTTCAACAGCAGCGTTCACGGAAATAACGGACCAGATATAACTTCGGGCGACAGAACGGCGCGGAGATCCGGGAAAATCCGCGCCGCACTTTCAAGTCTTGCTCGCCTCCGGTTCCGCGGTCGCCACGATCGCGGACTGTTCGGCGTTCTTGCATTCATTGGCCAACTGGCGGTTAAGCTTCGAATCGAGCAGGATGCCCTTGGACGGGATACCAATCCAGATCAGGCCATAGTGCGGATTTTCAAAGCGCAACGCGCCGGTGGTGGTGCCGATGCGGGCCAGGCGGTGCAGGCGCTGCTTCCAGCGCAGCGCGATATGGCTGTCATCGGCGTCGTTGGTATAGATCGTGATCTTGTTGCCGAGTTCGCAAGCGTATTCGGTCACCTTGGTGTCGGTGATGTCCGGCTCGTCGACTTCGAGAGGATTGGCCGCCGCGGCGGCAGCCGCGGCAGCCGCTGCAGCCGCCGCCGCAGCCTGCGCCTTCTTCGACGGTTTCTTCTTGGCTTGCGCCTTCAGGACTTTCTCCGCTTTCGGATGCGTTTCCTTGGCGGCTGCAGCGCTTGCCGGCGCACACACGACGGCGGCCGCGAGCGCGACAGCGCAGGCGGCGACGAATTTGGGGAGAAGGGTGGACATGGGTCGGATTATTCGCTGTCGGGGAGGTTGACGATTGCCGCAGCGGCTTCCGGCAGCGCGAGGCCTGCCAGTTTGGCACGCTGCAACACCGACCAATAATATCGGTAGCTCGCACGGTCGTGCAAGCGGCCATGTTGAGCAATCGGTCCCCAGTCCGCCGCCATCGCCTCCGTCAGGATATTCGTCGCTTCATTCACCTCGGACAGGCGCGGCGTGAACGCCTTGAGGATCGGCTTGATCTGGTCCGGATGGATGCTCCACATCCGGGTAAAGCCGAATTCGGCGCCGGCGCGCTGGGCGTCGTTGGCGACAGTCGGGCTGTCCTTGATGTCGGTCGTGACGTTGTGCGACGCCACCTTGCCGTGGGCGTGGCAGGCCGCCACCATCTCGAGCTTGGCGCGCACCACCAGCGGGTGGGTGAACTGGCCCGGGGTGCGCATCGCGCTCGCGGGGATGGCTCCATAGTGGCTCGACACAAAATCCATGATGCCGAACGACAGGCACTCGACCTGGGGCAGGGCGGCGATGTCGTAGGCTTCGCGCAGCGCGCCGTGGGTTTCGATCAGCACGTGCACCGGCAGGTCTGGCCGGCCGGCGGCCTGGGCGTGCTGGTTGATCAGGTCGATCGCGCGCGTGACTTCCATCGCGCTTTCCACCTTGGGCAGCACCACGTAGGCCAGGCGCTTGGCCGCGCCGCCGACGATGAATTCGACGTCTTTCGCGAAATGGGGGCTGGCCGGCTCGTGCAGGCGCGCGCCGATGCGGCCGAAATGGTTGTCGTCGCTGTTGACGAGCTGCGCCACCAGGATGGCGTGTTCCAGTTCGCTGCCGGCGGTGGCGCCGTCTTCGCAGTCGAAGGTGATGTCGAACAGGGGGCCAAGCTCTTGTTGCAGGGCCATCGATTTGCGCATCAGCTTCTCGGAGCCGGCGTAGTGGTCGCAGGCGGGGAGAAGGAGTGGCTGGCGTTTGCCCTGGAATAAAACCTCGGAAGGGTGCATATCTCTCACAACATGAAACGGCCGTGCCAGTTGAATGGCACGGCGCGGTCGACGCGCGGCAAATGCCGCGCGCCATGATTCAAACTCAGCCCAGCAGGTGAGCGACGCCGGCTTTCTCTTCTTCCAGCTCTTTCAGGGTCAGGTTGATGCGCTCTTGCGAGAACGCATCGATGTCCAGGCCCTGGACGATGGTGTATTCGCCATTCTCGGTGGTGACCGGGAAGCCGAACATGGTGCCTTCAGGGATGCCGTAGGAACCATCCGATGGGATGCCCATGGTGGTCCACTTGCCGCCCGTGCCCAGCACCCAGTCGCGCACGTGGTCGATGGCGGCGTTGGCGGCCGACGCAGCCGACGACAGGCCGCGCGCTTCGATGATGGCGGCGCCGCGCTTGCCGACGGTCGGCAGGAAGGTGTTGGCGTTCCATTCCTGGTCGTTGATCAGGTCCTTGATCGACTCGCCGCCAGCGGTGGCGAAGCGGTAGTCGGCGTACATGGTCGGCGAGTGGTTGCCCCACACGACCATCTTCTCGATGTCCTTGACGGCCTTGCCGGTCTTGGCGGCCACTTGCGACAGCGCGCGGTTGTGGTCCAGGCGCAGCATGGCGGTGAAGTTCTTGGCCGGCAGGTTCGGGGCCGATTTCATCGCGATGTAGGCGTTGGTGTTGGCCGGGTTGCCGACCACCAGCACCTTGACGTTGCGCGAAGCGACGGCGTCCAGGGCCTTGCCTTGCACGGTGAAGATCTGGGCGTTCGCTTCCAGCAGGTCCTTGCGCTCCATGCCCGGGCCGCGTGGGCGGGCGCCAACCAGCAGGGCGACGTCAGCGTCCTTGAAGGCGGTCATCGGGTCGGAGTGGGCGGTCATGCCTTCGAGCAGCGGGAATGCGCAGTCGTCGATTTCCATCATGACGCCCTTGAGCGCCTTCTGTGCCTTCTCGTTGTCGATCTCGAGCAGCTGAAGGATGACCGGCTGGTCCTTGCCCAGCATGTCGCCGTTGGCGATGCGGAACAGCAGGGAATAGCCGATCTGGCCGGCCGCGCCGGTGACGGCGACGCGCATTGGGGTTTTAGCCATGATGAATCTCCAAAGTGGGAATGAAAACGGTTTGCGCCGAGGTCGACGCCGAGCATACGCCTGTCTGGTTACAAGTTACTTTCACTGCGGTTTGATGAAGCTGCAATGATACCAAAAGCGCACTTCAAGCCTTCAAGGTCGAATGACGGGTGTCGCGCGCGTACAATGATGTCAAGAGTGGCGCCGACTCCCGGTCGGCCATGAGTGTATTCCTCTGCCGTTTGGTCTGTCAATTCAATATCATATGTCTTATATAAGACACATATCTAAAGACCTCTAATACTGGACGGTCATGCTCTTTTGTGGTGAAATCGCGGTCTATGAATTCCGCCCCGTCCAATCCGGCCGTTGATCCTGTCAGCAGTGGCTCGCCGTCGTTCCGGCCCCTGTACCAGCAGATCAAGGCACTGATCACCCAGAGCCTGCAGGCCGGTGAATGGAAACCTGGCGAACTCATGCCGAGCGAAGTCGAGCTGGCGGCCCGTTTCAAGGTCAGCCAGGGCACCGTGCGCAAGGCAATCGACGAACTGGCCGCCGAGAACCTCGTGGTGCGGCGCCAGGGCAAGGGCACCTTCGTTGCCAGCCACGCCGAAGAGCGCGCCCATTTCCGCTTCCTGCGACTGATGCCCGATGAAGGCGTCCCCCATCATCCCGAGAACCGCTTCCTCGAGGTCAAGCGCATCCGTGCGCCGGCCGAGGTCGCGCGCCTGCTCGAGCTCAAGTCGGGCGACGCCGTGGTCTACATCAAGCGCGTGCAGTCGTTCGACGGCCAGCCGACCATCCTGGAAGAGCTGTGGCTGCCGGGCCAGCTGTTCAAGGGCCTGAGCGCGGAGCGGCTGCAGGAATACAAGGGGCCGATGTACGGCCTGTTCGAGACGGAATTCGGCACGCGCATGATCCGCGCGACCGAAAAGATCCGGGCGGTATCGGCCGACGCGGCCACGGCCGAGCACCTGAAGGTAGCGCCCGGCACGCCGCTGCTGTTGGGCGAGCGGGTGTCGTTCACCTACGGCGACAAGGCGGTCGAGCTGCGCCGCGAGCTGTACTCGACCGCGAAACACCATTATTTGAACGAGTTGTCGTAAGGAGAATAAAACAGAAAATAGACGAGTAAATATTCTCTGTTTTCTGTCTTTTCAAATAATTCGGAAAATAGCAAGTGGAATAAAACTCCCCTCTGCGGCGATCGCGTGAATGCGATTAAAATATATTGGTTTTGGGTACGCGACGGACATGACCCGGTTCGCCGCTCGCTGTCCCGCTGGCTTGGTCCCACTTTCCCGGACCGGGCCTTGAAATCGGCAAGAATGCAGGGTTCATACAAAAATTTGTCATAAATGGGAGGTGTACCATCATGTCGGAAGCCGTGAGAGAAGCAAGCAAGAAAGGGCGGCCGGTGTATCGCAACGTCGGAATCGGCGATATCACGACGAAATATCGCATGCCGCCATCGGCGATCGTGTCGATCCTGCACCGCGTCAGCGGCGCCGGGCTGTTCCTGCTGCTGCCGTTCCTGCTGTATTTGTTCCAGCAGAGCCTGCTGTCGGAATCGTCGTTCGGCTACTTTGCCGGCATCGTCTCGCACCCGCTGGTCAAGATCATCCTGCTGGGCCTGTCCTGGGCTTACCTGCACCACTTCACCGCCGGCATCCGCCACCTGTTCATGGACAATCACTTTGCCCTGGACAAGGACGCCGCCCAGAAGACCGCGCGCTGGGTGCTGATCATCAGCCTGCTGCTGACCGCCCTGGTCGGCCTGAAACTGTTCGGAGTGTTCTAAACCATGGCAAGCAAGAATAATATCGGCCAGCGCCGCCTCGTCGTCGGCGCCCATTATGGCTTCCGCGACTGGCTGGCCCAGCGCGTCACCGCGATCCTCATGGCGGTCTACACCGTCGTCCTGCTGGCCATGTTCCTGTCCGGCCAGAATTTCACGTATGAAGGTTGGGCCGGCCTGTTCGCGAAACAGTGGTTCAAGCTGCTGTCGATGGTCACCTTCCTGGGCCTGTACTACCACGCCTGGGTCGGCATCCGCGATATCTGGATGGACTACGTCAAGAACGTCGGCCTGCGCCTGACGCTGCAATTCATCACCATCTTCTGGCTGGTGGGCTGCGTCGCCTATACCGTGCAAATTCTCTGGAGTGTGTAATCGTGGCAGCAATCAAAACTGCAATTCCTACCCGTCGTTTTGACGCGGTCATCGTTGGCGCCGGTGGTTCCGGCATGCGCGCCTCGCTGCAACTGGCCGAAGCCGGCCTGAACGTCGCAGTCCTGTCGAAAGTCTTCCCGACCCGCTCGCACACCGTCGCGGCGCAGGGCGGCATTGGCGCCTCGCTGGGCAATATGAGCGAGGACGACTGGTACTGGCACATGTTCGACACCGTCAAGGGTGGCGACTACCTGGGCGACCAGGATGCGATCGAATTCATGTGCCGCGAAGCCCCGAAGGTCGTGTACGAGCTCGAACACTTCGGCATGCCGTTCGACCGCAACCCCGACGGCACCATCTACCAGCGTCCGTTCGGCGGCCACACCGCGAACTTCGGCGAGAAGCCGGTCCAGCGCGCCTGCGCCGCGGCCGACCGTACCGGCCACGCGCTGCTGCACACCCTGTACCAGCGTAACGTCCGCGCCCGCACCCACTTCTTCGTCGAGTGGATGGCCCTCGACCTGATCCGCGACGCCGAAGGCGACGTGGTCGGCGTGATGGCCCTGGAAATGGAAACCGGCGACGTGATGATCCTGGAAGCGAAGACCACCATCTTCGCCACCGGCGGCGCAGGCCGCATCTTTGCCGCCTCGACCAACGCCTTCATCAACACCGGCGACGGCATGGGCATGGCGGCGCGCGCCGGCCTGCCGCTGCAAGACATGGAGTTCTGGCAGTTCCACCCAACCGGTGTCTCGGGCGCCGGCGTCCTGATCACCGAAGGCGTGCGCGGCGAGGGCGGTATCCTGATCAACTCGAACGGCGAACGCTTCATGGAGCGCTATGCGCCGACCCTGAAGGACCTGGCGCCGCGCGACTTCGTGTCGCGTTCGATGGACCAGGAGATCAAGGAAGGCCGCGGCTGCGGCCCGAATAAAGACCACGTGCTGCTCGACCTGCGCCACATCGGCAAGGACACCATCGAGAAGCGCCTGCCTTCGATCCTGGAAATCGGCCACAAGTTCGCCAACGTCGACGCGACCAAGGAACCGATTCCCGTCGTCCCGACCATCCACTACCAGATGGGCGGCATCCCGACCAATATCCACGGTCAAGTCGTCGCGCCTGACGGTACTGGCGGCCAGAAGATCGTCAATGGCCTGTACGCGATCGGCGAATGCGCCTGCGTCTCGGTCCACGGCGCGAACCGCCTGGGCACCAACTCGCTGCTCGACCTGGTGGTCTTCGGCCGCGCGGCCGGCAACCACGTGGTGGCCTCGAACCTGAAGCAGAAGGCGAACAAGCCACTGCCTGCGGACGCCGCCGACTTCGCGCTGGCGCGCCTGAACAAGCTCGAGACCTCGACCGGTGGCGAGAAGGTGCAGCACGTCGCCAACGACATCCGCGCCACGATGCAGAAATACTGCGGCGTGTTCCGTACCCAGGAACTGCTGGATACGGGCGTGAAGGAAATCATGAAGCTCGACGAGCGCCGCAAGCACGTGTCGTTCCAGGACAAGTCGAAGGTGTTCAACACCGCCCGCGTGGAAGCGCTGGAACTCGACAACCTGATCGAGACCGCCAAGGCGACCATCGTGTCGGCAGCGGCCCGTCCGGAATCGCGCGGCGCCCACGCCCACAGCGACTACCCGAACCGCGACGACGCGAACTGGATGAAGCACACCCTGTTCTTCTCGGAAGGCAACCGCCTCGAGTACAAGCCGGTGGTGCAGAAACCGCTGACCGTCGACACCTTCAAGCCGAAGGCCCGTACTTTCTAATATTTTCCATGGCCGGAACCGATGTTCCGGCCCAGAACAGGTAATCAAATGGCACGCACCGTCCAACTGAAAATCTACCGCTACGATCCGGACAAGGATTCGAAGCCCTACATGCAAGACGTGACCGTCGAGCTGCAAGACACCGACAAGATGCTGCTGGACGTCCTGCAGCGCATCAAGTCGGACGTCGACGACTCGCTGGCCCTGCGCCGCTCCTGCCGCGAAGGCGTGTGCGGCTCGGACGCGATGAATATCAACGGCAAGAACGGCCTGGCCTGCACCACCAACCTGAACGAGCTGACCCAGCCGATCGTGCTGCGTCCTCTGCCGGGCCTGCCGGTGGTGCGCGACCTGATCGTCGACATGACCAACTTCTTCAAGCAGTACCACTCGGTCAAGCCATACCTGATCAACGACTCGATCAAGCCCGAGAAAGAGCGCCTGCAGTCGCCGGAAGAGCGCGAAGAGCTCGACGGCCTGTACGAATGCATCCTGTGCGCCTGCTGCTCGACCTCGTGCCCGTCGTTCTGGTGGAATCCAGATAAATTCGTCGGCCCGGCCGGCCTGCTCCAGGCTTACCGCTTCATCGCCGACTCGCGCGACGAAGCGACCAACGACCGCCTGGACAACCTGGAAGACCCGTACCGCCTGTTCCGCTGCCACTCGATCATGAACTGCACGGACGTGTGCCCGAAGGGCCTGAATCCGAACAAGGCGATCGGCAAGATCAAGGAACTGCTGGTTCGTCGCGCCATTTGATGGTCGCGTAACGCATGCGGCGCCGTCATAAGGCGTCGCATGCATTCAGTCCGGTATGCAGACGTGCGTCGAGCTCGCACGCGTTCGACGCACGTGTGCATCACCCGCTTTGGGCTTAAATGTGCCGAAGCAATACAGTAAAAGTACCGTACTGCCGAAACGCGGCAGCCGGAGTATGATGTCGAACCAACAACGGACTCTAGTGTGAAACCTAGTGCAAACGCGCATCAATCCGATCCCGCCAACCGTGCCCGCCTGCGTTGGCGCGCACGCCGGGGATTGCTCGAGAACGATCTGATTCTCACGCGCTTCCTCGATGCGCACGAAGAAGAAATGACCGACGAAGAGGTCGATGCGCTGACCCGCCTGCTCGATCTGGCGGACAACCCGTTGATGGACCTGCTGCTGGGACGCTCCGAGCCTTCCGGCGAAGTCGACCTGCCGCATGTGCGTGCCCTGTTGGCGCGGTTGCGGCAAGCGTAAGCGAAATTGGGCATCCGGTCTGCCTCGCGGGCTGGTCGCGGCGCCCTCCGGTTTCGTTTTATTTTGTAGACCCACTCCCACAAGAAGGAAGTGCCATGAACATCTCTGATACCAAAGCCACCCTGTCGTTCTCGGACGGCAGCCCGTCGGTCGACATGCCGATCTACAAGGGCACCATCGGCCCGGACGTCATCGACATCCGCAAGCTGTACGGCCAGACCGGCAAGTTCACCTACGACCCTGGCTTCATGTCGACCGCTTCGTGCAATTCGAGCATCACCTACATCGACGGTGACAAGGGCGAACTGCTGTACCGCGGCTACCCGATCGAGCAACTGGCCGTCAACTGCGACTTCCTGGAGACCTGCTACCTGCTGCTGAACGGCGAGCTGCCGAACGCCAAGCAGAAAGAAGAGTTCAGCGACACCGTGACCAAGCACACGATGATCCACGAGCAGATGAACTTCTTCTTCCGTGGCTTCCGTCGCGACGCGCACCCGATGTCGGTGCTGGTCGGCACCGTCGGCGCGCTGGCGTCGTTCTATCACGACTCGCTGGACATCAACGACGCCAAGCAGCGCGAGATCTCGGCGATCCGCCTGATCGCCAAGCTGCCGACGCTGGCGGCCATGGCCTATAAATACTCGATCGGCCAGCCGTTCATGTACCCGCGCAACGACCTGTCGTACAGCGCCAACTTCATGTACATGATGTTCGCCAACCCGTGCGAAGAGTACAAGGTCAACGACGTGCTGGTGCGCGCCCTGGACCGCATCCTGATCCTGCACGCGGACCACGAGCAGAACGCATCGACCTCGACCGTCCGTCTGGCCGGTTCGTCGGGCGCCAACCCGTTCGCCTGTATCGCAGCCGGCATCGCCTGCCTGTGGGGCCCGGCGCACGGCGGCGCGAACGAAGCCGCACTGAACATGCTGAAAGAGATCGGCTCGGTCGAGAACATCCCGGCCTTCATCGAGAAGGTCAAGGACAAGAACTCGGGCGTGAAGCTGATGGGCTTCGGTCACCGCGTGTACAAGAACTTCGACCCGCGCGCCAAGCTGATGCGCGAAACCTGCCACGAAGTGCTGAACGAGCTGGGCCTGCAGGACGATCCGCTGTTCAAGCTGGCGATGGAACTGGAAAAGATCGCCCTGAACGACGAGTACTTCGTGTCGCGCAAGCTGTACCCGAACGTCGACTTCTACTCGGGCATCGTGCAATCGGCCCTGGGCATCCCGACCTCGATGTTCACCGGCATCTTCGCCATGGCCCGCACCATCGGCTGGATCGCCCAGTGGAACGAAATGATCGCCGATCCGGAACAGAAGATCGGCCGTCCACGTCAGCTGTTCGTCGGTTCGCCGGTGCGCGACGTGCCAGCGATCGACAAGCGTTGATTCGACGCGCTGTCACTGGAAAAGCGGGCTTCGGTCCGCTTTTTTTGTGCCCGTCGCACCAGCAGGCAGTGGCCGATCATTCGTCCGTCATCGGGAAGGCTTTCGCCTGGCATCGAGGACAATACAGGTAGAGCGTCCGGCCGTCGCTCAGCTTGAGCGAACCGGCGCGATACCGCTGGATTGCCCAGGTACCCGTGAGGCCATTATTGAAGGTTATCTCGCCGCTCGCATGGCAGGGGGACCAGTCGAGCATGTGCAGGTAATCGTGTTCGGTGACGTGGGACGCTTTATCGATGTAGGCACGGATTTCATGATAACTGAGCTTGAAATCGGCGCACTGGTCCGCCGGTTCGCCTGATGCGGGGGATGTCGTGCCACTGTTTCGGATCGTGATCGTGCTGATCGGGGAGAGATGCGTGTTGCCCATATTTGGTTCAGTCCCTACACCATCGACCGTAGCCGGGGGCGCGCCTGCTGCGAGGGCAAGGAGCAATGGAGCAATTACCATAACGCGCTTCTCGCTTCAGTCGGGTTTTTGCGGGAGACGACCGGGTGTCGGAATATCTCAGTCGTCGGTATTGCAGAACTCCGCGTTCGATCAGAGGCGCTGCCACCGGACACGCGCATTGACAATGTAGCCGTCCCTGTTCACATGAAGCATAAGCCCCCTCATTTGAAAGGTTACTTTGACGACAGGAAGCATGGAACAACTGTGCTGGTGAGGTCTTGCGGCTAAACAGTTAATTCACAACGTCCCATGCCAGCAAGCGACGCTGGTAAACGCTTGGCGTACACCCGAACGCTTCCCGGAACACGGCAATGAAAGCGCTGGCCGTGGAATAGCCCAGGTCGAGCGCGACCGTTCCCACCGGCTCGCCTGCCGCCAGCATCTCGAGCGCGCGCATCAGCCGTGCGCGCTGGCGCCAGGCAGTGAACGTAAAACCCGTCTCCATGACGAAACGCCGGCTCAGCGTACGGCTGCTGAGCGCCCCCCAGGTCGCCCAGGCATCGAGATCGCGCTTCGATGCCGGATCGTCGACCAGTGCGCTGGCGATGCGCTGCAGGCGCGCATCCTGCGGCATCGGCAAGCCAAGCGGTTCCGGCGGCAGGTCGCGGATCTCGTCCATGATGACGCCGGCGATGCGCTCCTGCGCCGGCGTCAGCGCCCGGTGGCGCTCCAGCGGCCAACTGGCGGCGCGCATCACGGCTTCACGCAGCAGGTTCGAAATGCGGATGGTGCAGGCGGACGAGGGCAGGTCGGCGCATGAACTCTCGGCCACGTAAGCGCCCCAGCCCTCGAAGGGGCCGTGCGAGCGCGCCGAATGCACGTGGTGCGGAGGCAGCCAGACGGCGTGCACCGACGGCACTACCCAGACGGCGTCGGCCACGCCGATCGTCAGCAGGCCGCGCATCGAGGCGAACAGTTGGCCGCGCGCGTGGGAGTGCGGTTCCGATTGGCGCATGCTGTCGTCGCGCCCGGCGGCGACGATGACGGACGGCCCATCGGCCCAGTTGACCAATCCATGGTCGACGACGAAGTTACTCATGCTGAGATTGTGGCGCCATTTCGTTATTCGATGGCGTGGTTGCTGTACAGCCGCCATCGATCCCGATGCTACCCTGCTTCCATCATGACTACAAGGAACAAACCCATGTCCACGATGGAGGCATTCCCGGCCGTTCCGGGCGGCGTCGATCTCGACGCCCTGTACGCGGCGCCCGCCGAGCGGATCCAGAAGGCCGTGCTCGACCGCCTGGTCGACGTGCACGAGCAGTACCTGCAGGTCGCCACCTTCTTTTGCCTGGCGACGGCCAGCGGCAACGGTCTCGACGCCTCACCGCGTGGCGGTCCGCCCGGTTTCGTGCGCGTGCTCGATCCGCACACCGTCGCCTTCGCCGACTGGCCCGGCAATAATCGCATCGAGTCGATGCGCAACCTGGCGCAGGACGAACGCATCGGCATGCTGTTTCTGTTCCCTGGCCTGGACGTGTTCTTGCGCATCAACGGCATCGCGCGTGTCAGCGCCTGGCCCGACTTGCTGGCGACCCTGAGCGAGAACGGCAAGATGCCGAAAAGCGCGACCGTGGTGCGCCTGAACGAAGTGCTGTTCCATTGCGGGAAGGCGGGCAATCGGGCGAGGCTGTGGGAGCCGGAAAGCCGGCTGGAGCGCGGCGCGGTGCCCACGCCCGGCCAGGTCCTGGCCCGGCTCACCGGCATCTCGCAGGAAGAAGGCGCCCAGCTCGACACGCACTATGCGCACGCAGTGCGTCACGACCTGTATTAGGCGGCCGTCGACACTTGAAAAAGTGGTAATCTCGCCTTCGTCTACATATTTGCCGAAGGAAAGATATGCGTCTCATGCGTTTTGCCCCGCATTTTGTCCTGACTGCGGCCGCACTGGCGGCTGGCGTCGCCAACGCGTCGCCGCTCGAGCCGCGCAACGGCGCCGAATTCACCACCCTGGCCGCGCCGCAGGCAACCCAGGCCGTCGGCAAGAAGGTCGAGGTGATCGAGTTCTTCGCCTACCACTGCGGCGCCTGCAACGCATTCGAGCCGACCCTCGTCAACTGGGCGAAGAAGCAGGGCGACAATATCGTCATGCGCCGCATTCCGCTACCGTTCCAGGGCCCGCTCGACCCGGAAGCGCGCCTGTTCCTGACGCTGGAAGCGATGGGCAAGCTCGACGAATACCATCACCGCGTGTTTCGCGCCGTGCACGTCGAGCGCAAGCGCCTGATGAAGGACGACGACATCATCGCCTGGGCCGCAGCGAACGGCCTGGACAAGGCGAAATTCATGGAAGCCTGGAATTCGTTCGGCGTGCAGACCAGGCTCAAGCGCCTGTCGCAGATCGCCAATGCCTACAAGGTGAGCGGCACGCCGACGGTGGTCATCGATGGCAGGTACGTCGTGTCGCCGGATGCGGTGCGCCAGG
Organism: Massilia sp. UYP32; assembly: GCF_050434365.1. Classification (NCBI taxonomy): domain Bacteria; kingdom Pseudomonadati; phylum Pseudomonadota; class Betaproteobacteria; order Burkholderiales; family Oxalobacteraceae; genus Massilia; species Massilia sp. UYP32. Next base: position 114,855 of record NZ_JBNDIK010000009.1, on the reverse strand, counting down.
CCAACAAGATCCAGGACGTGGGCCAGCTGATGACGGCCACCGGCCAGGTGCTCGACGCCCTCGTGAGCAAGGCCGCTGCCACCAAGTAATCAAGCGATCGTCCAGCCGCCGGTTGACTGGACGACAAAGCGGGCTATACTGCGTTAATCGCCTTCGCCGCCCGCCATGAACCAAGCACGCCTGTCACAATTTGCCGCCGCATCGCTCCTGAGCGCAGGTGGCGTGTGCACGTGCGTGGCATCGCGCCGAGCGGCGCACCTTTCCAGCCTCGACCTCGCCCGGCTTTCCCGGGCTCGGTGAGGAAACACGGCAGGCCAGCGCCTGCCCATCCTCCCGGGCCGCCTCCATTCACTGAAGCGCCGCATCGACCATGCTGCGCCGTCATCAATCTCGACCTTATCCGGTCATTTTGTGGAGTACACATGAAACCATCCATCGTCGTATCCTGGCTCGACCTCGAGCGTCTCGAACGCATCCTCGACCGCCTTCCCGCCGCGCAAGCCAATGCGCGCGACGCCCTGTTGAGTGAGCTCGAGCGTGCTGAAATGGTCGAACCATGGGACATGCCGCCCGACGTCGTCACCATGAATTCGCGCGTGCGCTTCCGCTTCGCGGGCTCGGACGAAGACGTGACCATGACCCTGAGCTACCCCAAGGACATGAAGGACAGCGGCGAGCAGCTCTCCGTGCTGACGCCGGTCGGCACCGCCTTGCTGGGCCTGCGCGTCGGCGCCAGCATCACCTGGCAACGCCCGGGCGGCGGCACCTTCGAAGCCACCGTGCTCGACATCGACTACCAGCCGGAACGGGCAGGTGAGCTGCACCGATAGCAGGGTGGGAGCGTGGTTCGATACATTTCCATGTGTACAATAACCGCGCTCAACAACTCCAACGAAGGGACATTCCGTGAAACGCTTCCTGACCGCCTGCTTCCTGTGCCTGGGCTTGATTGGCGCTGCCAACGCCGCCACCGATGCCGAACTGACGAAGCAGGTCAACGCCTTCGTCGACGGATGGCACGACGACGCGGCCAATACGCGGATGGCCTATTTCGACAAGATCGCCAAGGACGGTGTCTACATCGGCACCGACCGCAGCGAGCTGTGGACGCGCGACGAATTCAAGGCCTGGTCGAAGAAGTATTTCGACGCCAAATCGGCCTGGACTTTCAAGGCGACCCGCCGTAACGTCTACGCTTCCGCCGACAAGTCGCTGATCTGGTTCGACGAATTGCTCGACACCAAGAACATGGGCCATGCGATGGCCAGCGGCGTAATCCGCAAGACGGCGAAGGGGTTCGAGATCGTCCATTACCAGCTCTCGCTGGCGGTGCCGAACGAGGTGATCGACCAGGTCACCGGCATCATCGCCGAGCACGAAAAGAAGGCCAAGAAGTAAGCCAGTGAGCCAACCGTATATCGGCCGTTTCGCCCCATCGCCCTCCGGCCCGCTGCACGCTGGCTCGCTGGTGGCGGCGCTGGCCAGCTACCTCGACGCGCGCTGGCACCAGGGCGCCTGGCTGGTGCGCATCGAAGACATCGACGAAGGCCGCAGCGTGCCTGGCGCGGCCGAGGGCATCCTGGCGCTGCTCGATGCGCTGGGCATGCATGCCGACGGCGAGATCGTCTGGCAGAGCCGGCGCAAGGACCTGTACCAGGCGGCGGCGGACCGCATCCGGCAAGACACCTATCCCTGCGGCTGCAACCGGCGCGAGATCGCCGATTCGCGCCTGGGCTTCGCGCCCGACGGCGCGGCGATCTATGCCGGCACCTGCCGCCACGGCCTCGGGCCGGGCCGCACCATGCGCAGCCTGCGCGTGCGCGTGCCCGAGGCCGGCGCGGACGAAATCACCTTCATCGACCGTTTCGCGGGCCAGGTCACCCAGCACCTGGCGCACGACTCGGGCGACTTCCTGCTAAAACGCGCCGACGGCTTCTGGGCCTATCAACTGGCGGTGGTGGTGGACGATGCGGAACAAGGCGTGACCGACGTCGTGCGCGGCGCCGACCTGCTCGATTCCACGCCGCGCCAGATCTACCTGCAGCGCCTGCTGGGCGTGCCGACGCCGCGCTACCTGCACGTGCCGGTGGTGCGCAACGAAAACGGTGAGAAATTGTCTAAGCAGACTGGTGCGCTGGCGGTGACGGCGGGGGATGAAGCCGCCGCCGTCGCCGCGCTGGTGCAGGCGGCGCGATTCCTCGACCTGGACCTCGACTTCGCGCTGGCGCCCCCGCGCTCGCGCCAGGCCTTCTGGCAGGTGGCGATTCCCGCCTGGGGCCGCCTGCTGGCGCGCCGCGCCGCCGCGGCAATTACTTCGCCAGGCGCGGCCGGGGAGTAAAACGGCGCTGCGCCAGCAGCGCCAGCATACCGAGTCCCAGCCCCATCATCGCCCAGGTGGCCGGTTCCGGAATCGGGGCCGCCACCGCGAAGCCGCGGATTTCGCCGCCTGGATAAGCGGTGCTGTGGATGTTGACGTAGGCCTGGTTGCCGTTGAACGCATTGATGAGCGCGCCGCTGGCCAGCTGCGGCGTGCCGCCGTTGGCCGCCAGGAAGTCCGGATCGTAGACGGCCGGGTCGCCCAGGTCGAAGGCGGCCGAATACATGCCGGCAGTGACCTGCAAGGGGAAGTCCAGGAAGGGAATCGCCACCGGCGCGACGCCGCGGAAGGCATCCACCGTGCAGCAATGGATGTGGGCGCTGATGGTCGGGCTGGACAGGTCGCGGAACGGCACCTCGGCGCGCAGGGTGAGGTCGTCGATCTCGAAGGCCGCGACGCTCGACCCGGGCGAACCGTTGGGAATGTCTTCGGCGGGGCCGCTGGCAACCGCGCGGTAGTAGACCGGCGCGGCCTGGCTGGTGGCGGCGACCAGGGTCGACGCGGCCAGCGCGAATACGGTGAGGGCTCGTTTCATGGTAGACCTCCTGATCAGGAAAGAAACCAATCGCGCCGCCGGATTGGCGGCGGTGCCCAAAAAATTAGCACAGGAAGAGTAGCCCGCCCACACCGTACGGGTGGTCAAAGGCTGCTGAGAAATCTCGGCAGTTGAGACAAGAGCGGCGCGGCAAATCGCCGCCCGTTCACTGGGGATTGCGCATGATGCTGATCCGGCCGTCGGCTTCGAGGAAGGCGCATTTCATCTCGGGCCGCGGGCAATCGGCCTCGCGCAAAGCTTCCTCGATATCGCTTTGCGACAGGCGGCAGCCTTTCATCACGTTCTCGAAGAATACCCCATCGCGTCCGATCAGCACCGGGCTGCCTTCGATCAGCCGTTCGATCTTCTTGCTGCGCGAGGTGAGGAAGGCGAACAGCACGGTCAGGGCCACCAGCGTGGCTGCGATGATCAGGCCGCCGAACAGCGAATCGTCGCCGCCCGTCAGCGAGTTCGAGACTGCCTCGGACAGCAGCATCACGACCAGCAGGTCGAAGGGCGTGAATTGGCCGACCGTGCGCCGGCCGGACAGGCGCATCATCAGGAGCAGCGCGCAGTAGACGATCGCGCCGCGCGCGACTAGTTCCCACCAATCAAGATCGAGCTCGAACATATGGCCTCCGCAAGCATGAGTCTGTTCAGTCAATTGTAAGCACTTTGCTAACAATTTTCTGGTCAAGCGTGCGCGTCTCTCCGGCCAGCGGTTCTTGCTAAGGTATGATGTTCCTTTCAGTCAGCTCCGGCGCGCACTGTTTCGCCCATGGACTTCCGTCAGATTCATTATTTCATTTCCCTGTACGAGGAAGGCACGGTCACCCGCGCGGCGCACCGTCTTCACATCGTTCAGCCGGCGTTGAGCATGCAGATCGGCCGGCTCGAAGAGCATCTCGGCCAGAAGCTGTTCGAGCGCACCAAGCATGGCATGGTGCCCACCGACGCGGCGCGCCAGATGTACCGCCTGTTCCTGCCGATCATGCGCGACTTCTCGAATGCCGAGGCGCAGATGCTGAGCAGCGAAGGAGAGATCCGCGGGCACGTCAATATCGGCCTGATCGCCTCCATCACGCAAGGCGTGCTGGTCGAGACGCTCGGCGCGTTTTCACGCCAGTATCCCGGGGTCGACGTGTCGGTCAGCGACGGCTACACCAGCGTGCTGGCGGACCGGGTCGCGGAAGGACGCCTCGATGCCGCGATCGTCAACAAGCCGCGTCGTCCGCTGGCGCTCGACGTCGAACACATCATCGATGAAGAAATGGTGCTGATCGTCGGCCACAGATTCGAAGGCAGCCTCGCGCCCAGCATGACGCTGCGCCAGATGGCGGGGATCGGGCTCGACCTGGTGCTGCCCACCCGCGGCCACGGCCTGCGGGCGAATATCGACAGCTTTTTCGAGAGCGAGAACATCGAGCTGGCGCCCAAGTTCGAGATCGATTCGCTGGTCGCGACGATCAAGCTGGTGGAGCAAACCCGGATGGCGACCATCGTGCCGCGCGTGGCGGTGCACCGGCAACTGTATGACGGCAGCCTGCGCGCCCACGGCATCGTGTCGCCGCGCCTGGTGCGGCGCGTGGTGAGCGTGTCGAATCCACGGCGGCCGCTCAGTCCGGCCACGAAACTGTTCATTTCGATGCTGGCGGCGAACCTGCGCCTGCGCGCCCCGGGCGCCGCCACCGAGACGCCCGAAGCCGCGGACTAGCCGACGCCTTGCTCAGAAGTGGTGACGCAGGCCCATCATGACGCCGTTCTGCGCCATGCCGACGCCTACCGTGCCGCCCGCATCCAGGGGGACCGCCGAGGCGCCGTCGTTGTCCATGCGGCCTGCCGCGGCGTAGACGTGGCTGCGCTTGGACAAGGAATAGGTCAGCCGCGCCACCAGCATCGTCACGTCGGACGGCGAATCCTTGAGGTCGCGCCTGGCCCACTGGGCGTCGAGCGTGAACGGTCCCATGGGGTGGCTTGCGCCGACGTACCACAGGTTCGACTGCGCCTGGCCGGTCGCGGCCTCGGTGTCGCGGTGGATGACGCCGGCGCCGAGGCGGGTCGGTCCCAGCATCAGGTAACCGTTCAGGGTGGTGCGCACATCGGTATGCGCGCTGCTGGTCAAGCCGAAGGCGGCGCCGTCGTTGCCATGCAGTTTGTCGTACGAGCCGATCACGCCCCATCGCTTGGTTTCCCAGCCCACCAGGGCCGTGTACTGGCGGCAGGCCTTCGCGTCGCCCGCCACTTCACCGGCGCAGTTCGTGGCGGCCGGCCCGCCGGCGCTGGAGGCGTCGCGTCCGACACTCCAGGTGGCGCCCACCACGAGGCTGCCAAAGTTGCCCATGTAGCCGATCGCATTGTCCGAGCGCGCGTTCGGCAGGTAGCCGTCGATGCTGCTGATCGCGAACAGGTTCGGCCCCATCACGTCGGTCTTGATGGTCGCGATATACGTCATGTTCACCTGGCGCCCGACCGTCAGCGTGCCCCAGTCGCCTTTCAGGCCGACATGGGCGGCGCGGCCGAACAGGCGGTTGCCCTGGCCGAGCGCGCCGCTGTCCATGGCGATGCCGCTTTCCAGCACGAAGAACGCCTGCAGGCCGCCGCCCAGGTCTTCGGCGCCGCGAAACCCGATGCGCGACGGGAAGGAGCCGGTCAGCGACGGCACCTTGGTGATCGAGTCGCCCTCGGCGTCGGCATTGGTGGTGTGGACCACGCCGCTGTCGACGATGCCGTAGATCTGGACCGAGGATTGCGCGCTGGCGCTGGACGCGGCGCTGGACGTGGCAATGCCGCAGGCGAGCGCGAGCGCGCCTCTGGTGAGGTGGTTCATGGTGTCTCCAGTCGTTGTAGTTTTTTACGGGGCGCTGATCAGAGCAGGCCCGCGTCGCGGAAGATGTGCTTGGTCTCCAGGAAGTCCGCCAGTCCCTCGTAGCCATGCAGGCGGCCGATGCCGCTGCGCCGGTATCCTCCGGTTTCGGCTTCCGCGAACAGGCGGTTGTGGTCGTTGATCCAGACCGTGCCGTTGCGCAGCGCGCGGGCCAGGCGCATTCCGCGGTCGCCGTCGGCGGTCCAGACGCTGGCCGACAGGCCGAACACCGTGTCGTTGGCGCGCGCCACGGCTTGCCGTTCGTCCTCGAAGCGTTCCAGCACCACGAACGGGCCGAAGATCTCTTCCTGCGTGAAGAAGGCCGAGGCGTCGGCATGCGCCACCAGCGTCGGCGTCATGAAATGCCCGCCCGGCGGCGCGCCGTCGGGCCGGCCGCCGCGCAGTACGACCTCGTCGCACAGGTCGAGCGCGCGCGCCACGTCGGCCGACACGCGCAGGTAGGCGTCGGCGTCGATCAGCGGTCCCATGCCGGCGCCCGGGGTGGTTCCCGGCGCGACCACGATCGCCGCCAGCGCGCCCTTGAGCGCTTCCTTCATGGCGTCGTAGCAGGCCGCATGCACCAGCACGCGCCGGGCTGCGGTGCACTGCTGGCCCGAGATGATCGTCGCCGCCGTGGCCAAGCGCCGCGCGACCGCGGCGACGTCGGCATCGGGAAACACCAGGCAGCTCGACTTGCCGCCGAGTTCCAGCGACAGCTTTTTCATGGTCGGCGCGGCCGCGGCCATGATGCGCTGGCCGGTCAGGTTCGAGCCGGTGAAGCTCAGCACGTCCACGTCGGCCGACGTGGTCAGTTCCTGGGCGGCCTCGCTGCCCTGTTCCAGCACCAGGTTCAGCACGCCGCGCGGCAGGGTCTCGACGGCGGCCAGTTCGCGCAGGACGGCGGCGCTGATCTGCGCGCTCTGGTGCGCGGGCTTGACCACGACCGTGCAGCCGGCCGCCAGCGCCGGCGCCAGCGACCGGATCAGCAGCACGACCGGCGCGTTCCACGGGATGATCAGGCCCGCCACGCCGGCCGCTTCGCGCAGCGTCGCCGAATAGGCGCCCGGCTCGACTTCCATGAAATGGCCGGGAATGTGGCGCGCGAGGCCCGCGTAGTAACGGATCTCCGAGATCGCCGCCGCCATCTCGCCGTGCGCCTGGGGCAGCACCTTGCCGTTTTCCCAGGTGAGCAGGGAGGCCAGCCCGGTGCACCGCTCCAGGCGGTCGGCCCACTGCAGCAGCACCATCTGGCGCCGGCGCGCGTCGTGGGCCCAGTGCGACTCGTCGAAGGCCCGGCGCGCGCTGGCGATGGCGCGCCGGGCGTCTTCCCCGGCGCTGGCGGCGAAGCGGCCGATGGCGGCGCCGCTGGACGGATCGTGGCTGGCGCCGGTGGCGCCAGAAGCCGCCTCCTGCCACCCGCCATCGATATAGTTCTGTGCGTGCAGATCGCTCATGTCGGCGCTCTCCCTCAGGAGCCGTCGAAGACCGGGGGACGCTTGGCGTGGAACGCCTCGACGCCCTCGCGGAAATCGTTCGAGGAACGCAGGCGGCTGTAGCAGTGGCCTTCCAGCTCGATGGCGATCGACAGCGGCGAATCCTCGGTGTCGTTCAGCAGCTTCTTGGCGGTGCGCTGGGCGATCGGCGAGAATGCGCGCAGTTCGTCGACCAGGCGGTCGGTGGCCGCTTCCAGTTCGGCGTCCGGCACGCACTCGGTGGCCACGCCCCAGTCGTAGGCCTGCTGGCCGGGGATGCGGCGCGAGCGCATCACGATGTCCTTGGTGCGGGTGATGCCGACCATCTTCTGCAGGCGCGCCGAACCGCCCGAGCCGGGAATCTGGCCCAGCTTCTGTTCCGGCAGCGCATAGAAGGTGGTGTCGGTGACCAGGCGGAAGTCGCAGGCCAGCGAGATCTCGAAGCCGACGCCGAAGCAGAAGCCGCGGTTGGCGGCGATCACCGGCTTGCTGCAGCGGGTCGGGGCGGCGACGTTCCAGGCCAGCTTCGACACATGCTCGGGGCTGGCCTCCAGGAAGCCGCGGATGTCGCCGCCGCTCGAGAAGTGCTGGCCGTCGGCGCGCAGCACGATCACGCGCACGCGCTCGTCGGCGTCGAGCGACTCGAACACCAGGCGCAGCTGCTCGCGCTGGGTCATCGAGATGATGTTGAACGGGCCGTTCGACAGGACGATGTCGGCGCGCTGGCGCGCGGCGTCGATCTCGACCCGGAAGCCTTCGAGATTGGCCAGCAGGCTGTGGGCGGGGTGGTTCAGTTGGGTCATGCGGTTCTCCTGGTGTGATCGGTTTGTATGGTCAAGAATTGTCGGTTCGTTCGGCGCCTCCGGCGCCGGCCCTGCCCATGCCTTCCCAGCGCTTCACGAGGCCCTGGTGGGGCAGGTCGAACAGGTCGAGCAGGCGCCCGACGGTATGGTCGACCAGCTCGTCGAGCGAGGCTGGCCGGGTATAGAATGCCGGCACCGGCGGGAACACGATGCCGCCCATTTCGGTCACGGCCGTCATGTTGCGCAGGTGCGCGAGATTGAGCGGCGTCTCGCGCGCCACCAGCACCAGCTTGCGGCGCTCCTTCAGCACCACGTCGGCGGCGCGCGTGACCAGGTTGTCGGCCAGGCCGTGGGCGATGCCGGCCAGCGTCTTCATCGAGCACGGCGCCACCACCATGCCGGCCGAGCGGAACGAGCCGCTGGCGATGGTGGCGCCGATGTCCTTCACGTTGTGCACCACGTCGGCCAGCGCCTCGATATCGGCGCGGCGCAGGTCGAGCTCCTGCTGCGCGGTCATCACGCCGGATGCCGACATCACCAGGTGGGTCTCGGCGACGCCGGACGCGCGCAGATGCTGCAGCAGGCGCACGCCGTACACCGCGCCGCTGGCGCCGGTGATCGCGACGATCAGTCGCGGTCGATTCATGCGCGCACCGCCGCGTCGTTCCAGTCGATCGTGGCGCCGCGCACGATTTCGCGGTCGAGATCGATCTCGCGCTCGCCGGGAATGCTGACCTTGGTGAAGACGTGGCCGTGGTAGGCCACCGGCTTGGTCGCGTCCAGCCCCATCTTGGCGCTGATCCCCTGCAGGTGCGGCGGCGCGGCTTCGCCGTCCTGCATCTGGCCGACCGTGGTCGAGGGATCGAGCGCCGAACCCTGGGCGCCGGCGATGACGATCAGGTCGCGGTCGGCCTGGAAGCGCGTGGCCACCGCCCATTCGACCTGCTGCGGGTCGTGCACGTCGACGTCCTCGTCGACGATGGTGACCTGCTTGATGTCGTAATGGGCGCCGAAGGCGCCGAGGATCACGTTGCGCGGCTCGCCCTCGCGCTGCTTGCGGAACTTGACGAACAGGTGGTAGCGGCCGACGCCGCCGACCGACAGGTGCACGTCCAGCACGTTCGGGAAGCTGCGTTGCAGGTGCGCCAGCATGGTCGCCTCGCGCGGGATGGAGCCGAGCAGCAGGTGTTCCATCTCGGCCGGCACGATGGTGTGGAAGATCGGCTGGCGGCGATGGGTCACCGCGTCGACCGCGATCACTTCGCGGTTCTCGCGCGCGCTGTAGTATTTCGGGAATTCGCCGAACGGGCCTTCGGGCTCGCGCACATTCGGCAGCAGCTTGCCCTCGACGACGATCTCGGCGCCGGCCGGCACGCGGATCTCGCTGGTGCGGCACTTGACGACCGGCAGCGGCGCGCCATGCAGGGCGCCGGCGATCTCCAGTTCGTCGAAATCGATCGGCGTGATGGCCTGCGAGGCGAGCAGGGTGAGCGGATCGGCGCCGATGACCACCGCCACGTCCAGCGCCTGGCCCTGTTCCTCGGCCGCCTTGTAGAACGCCAGCAGGTGGCGCGGCAGCATCAGGATCGCCATGCGGTCGGGGCCGTGCACCTGGATGCGGTTGATCGAGACGTTCTGCACGCCGGTGACGGGATTGCGGGCGATCACCAGGCCGGCGGTGATGTAAGGGCCGTTGTCATGTTCGCTGTGGGTCGGGATCGGCAGCAGCGCATGCAGGTCGCCGGCCATCGCGCCACCGAACTCGTGCACCACCTGCTGGCACGGCGCATCGGCGGCGTCGACCTCGCGCCACGGCAGCGGATGGTCGACCGCGCGGCGGAACGCGCCGAGCAGGCCGGCCTGTTCGACACCCATGGCCTCGGCGATCCAGGCGCGGCGCGCCACGAACCCGGACACGACGGGGATGTCATGGCCGTCGGGACGCGGGAAGAAGGCAGCCTGCCTGCCGTCGAGGCGCTTGGCGATCGCCGCCAGCGTGTGCTTGAGCGGCACGCCTTCGCGGATCACGGCCAGGCGGCCGGTCGCTTCGAGGTGGGCCAGCCAATGGCGCAGGTCGCGCGCCTTGTGGTTCGGGAGCTCGGCGTTGTTCATTGTTTGGTGTCTCCATGTGCGTTGGCGCCCGGCGCCGCCATCGATTCGTATTCGCCGGCGACCAGCTTGCGGCGCAGGATCTTGCCGACCGGTGATTTCGGGATGTCGCGCACGAACACGTATTCGCGCGGGCGCTTGAAGTTGAGCAGGTCGGAATTGCGGCAGTACTCGTTCAATGCTTCGGCGCTGACTTCGCCATGCGCCTTGACGAAGGCCACCACCTTCTGGCCCCAGCGCTCGTCGCGCAGGCCCGCCACGGCGACTTCGTCGACCGATGGATGCAGCGACAGCACCGACTCGATGTCGACCGGCGAGATGTTCTCGCCGCCGCTGATGATCATGTCGTCCATGCGGCCGGTGACGAACAGGTCGCCGTCGGCGTCGAGGTAGCCGGTGTCGCCGGTGAAGTACCAGCCCGCACGGATCGACTTGGCGTCGGCGTCGGGCCGGTTCCAATAGCCGTCGAAGGATTCGTCGCCCTGGAGGTCGCAGATGATCTGGCCCTCTTCGCCGGGCGCCGCCAGGCGGTCCGGTCCCTCGGCGCTGAGCGGCACCACGCGCAGGCGCGTGTTGATGCCGGCGCGCCCGGCGCTGCCGGCCTTGCGGGTGGCGTCCTGGTCGATCGCGAAGGTGTACACCTCGGACGAGCCGTAGTGGTTGACGAACAGCTCGGGCCTGAAGGTCTCGGTCAGGCGCTTGAGCAGCCCGTCCGGCATCGGCGCGCCGGCGAAGCCCAGCTTGGTCACCGACGAGATGTCCGCGCCATGCTTCTCGCGCCAGGCCAGCATGTCGTGGTACAGCGTCGGCACCAGGTACAGGTTGCTGACGCGTTCCTGCTCGATCGAACGGAACGCGGCGGCGCAGTCGAATTTGGGAACGCACACGAAGCGGCCGTCGACCAGCGCCATCGCCAGCAGCGAACGCACGCCCATCGTGTGATAGAGCGGCATGACGCCGAGCGTGCACTCGCCGCGCCGGTACATGTTCTGCGCCACATGGCCGAGCGCGGCGGCGCGTTCGGCGCGGTGACGGCGCGGCACGCCCTTGGGCTTGCCGGTCGTGCCCGAGGTGTACAGCATCAGCGATATGTCGTCGCTGCCGGCCTGCAGGATCGGCGCGGCGGGCGCCTGGGCCAGCAGGTCGTCGAAGGCCAGCGTGCCGCCTTCGGCGCCGCCGACGGCGATGCGCGGCAGTGCGCTGGCCGACAGGCTGTCCGCCACCGCCGGCGCGCTGACGGGTTCGAACGCGACCGCCTTCGCGCCCGAATCGACGGCGCAGTACTCGACCTCGTCGGGCTTGGCGCGCCAGTTGAGCGGCGTGGCGATCACGCCCAGGAACTGGCAGGCCCAGTGCAGCGTCGCCATCTCGATGCGGTTCTGCAGCACCAGCAGCAGGTGGTCGCCGCGCCGCAGGCCGAGCGCCGACAGGCCGTGGGCGACGCGCTGTATCCGGTCATGCCATTCGGCGTAGGTGAGACGCTGCGCGCCGTCGACGACCGCCAGCGCGTGGGGGCTGCGTTCGACGCTTTGCAGGAATGTGCGTCCAAGATCGAGCACGATGTTCTCCTTGTCGTTGTTGTGATAGGGGTGTCGGCGTCAGGCGTCGACCAGGCGCGCCTGCTCGGCCGCGCCGATGGCGGCGTGGCCCGGCTCATCCGGCCGGGCGCCGGGCGCGCGCGGCTTGCCCAGCCGGTCGGCGGCGGTCTCCAGCACGGCGCGCACGATATTCGTGTAGCCGGTGCAGCGGCACAGGTGGCCCGACAGCATCGCGCGCACCTCGTCCTCGCTCGGATCGGGATTGCGGCGCAGGTAGTCGCTGCACGACATCATGATCCCGGCGGTGCAGAAGCCGCACTGCAGCGCATGATTGCGGCGGAACGCTTCCTGCAGGTCCGATAGCCCGTCTTCGCCCGCGGCCTTGCGCGCGCGGTCGAGGCCTTCCACCGTGTCGACGCTGCAGCCCTCGGCCTGCACCGCCAGCGTCATGCACGAACGACCGGCGACGCCGTCGACGGTGACCGTGCAGGCCCCGCAGACGCCGTGCTCGCAGCCGACGTGGGTGCCGGTGGCGCCCAGTTCCTGGCGCAGGAAGTCCGACAGCAGGGTGCGCGGCTCGCAGGTGCCGCTGCGCGGCTGGCCGTTGAGCACCAGCGCGATGCGCACGACGTCGTTCTTGCGGTAGGTCTTCATGTGGATGCTCTCCGGATCGCGGTGGCGCCGAGGTGGCGCACCAGTTGACGCCTGAACTTGGCCGAGGCGTGATGGTCGTCCTTCGCCTCCAGTTCCCAGGCGAAGTCGTTGATGGCGTGTTCGAGGTCGGCGCCGGCCAGCCGCGGCCAGGTCTTCACGCGCGGGCGGTCGGACACGCCGCCGACCGCCAGCCGGATGCCGTCGGGGCCGACCACCGCCGCCACCGCGCACACGGCGAAGTCGCCGTGGCGGCTAGAAAATTCCTCGAACGCGTAGCGTTCGCCGGCACGCGCGAGCGGGTAGCGCGCTTCCTCCACCAGTTCGTCGGCGGCGCGCGCCGTCATCAGCATGCCCTGGAAGAAATCGGCGGCGGCGACGACGCGCCGCCCGCGCCGGCTGCGCAGCGCCACCTCGCCCTGCAGGGCCAGCAGCGCCAGCGGCAGCTCGGCGCTCGGATCGGCATGCGCGATCGAGCCGCACACGGTGCCGCGGTTGCGGATCTGGAAGTGCGAGATGTGCGGGAATGCCTGCGCCAGCAGCGGCACCTCGGTGGCCAGTTGCGCGCGCCACTCGACCGCGCCCTGGGTGGTCGCGGCGCCGATCGCGAGATGGGTGGCGCCGGCGCGCACATAGTTCAGGTCGGGGACCCGCGAGATGTCGATCAGCATGCCCGGCTGGGCCAGGCGCAGGTTCAGCACCGCCATCAGTGACTGGCCGCCGGCCAGGATGCGGGCCTCGTCGCCGGCCTCGGCCAGCAGCGCCACCGCTTCGTCGGCGCTGTCGGGCCGTGCGTAGTCGAATGCTTGTGGTTTCATCGTGTTACTCCAAACAGGGCCAGCAGGCGCCGCCACAGGCCGCGCCCTTGATCGGCGCTCGCCTGCGGCAGTGCGCCCTGGCCGCCGGCTTCGCGGCCGAGCTGTTCGAACAGCTGGCCGAGGACGATCTTCGCCGCGCCTTCGAGCATGCGACTGCCCACCGCCGCGACCTTGCCGGACACTTCGGCCGAATAGTCGTAGCGCAGCAGGGTGCCGCCGTCGGCGGGTTCGAGCGTCACCAGGCCGCTGCCGCTGGCGCTGCCGACCGCCGACAGGCCGGAGCCGGCCAGGCGCAGGCTGCGCGGCGGGTCGAGTTCGGACAGCGCCACTTCGGCCGCGTAGCGCGCCTTGATCATGCCCACGCCGACGCTGACATCGGCGCGGTAGCGGTGTTCGCCGGCCGGTTCCAGCGCGTTGCAGCCGGGGATGACCTTGGCCAGCGCGACCGGGTCGAGCAAGACCCGGAACACGGCCTCCGGCGGCGCCGCCAGCACCACTTCGCCGCGCGCGGACAGCGCCTTGCCGCCCTTGCCGCCTGCGGCAGGCGCGGGCGCCGGCATCGCCTGGCGCACCGCCGCGGATGGCGGCGGTTCGTCGGCGCCGATCAGCGCCATGACTTTCGACGGCGTCAGCGGGAGCACGATATCGGCCACGCCGAGCGCGTCGGCGACGGCATTGCCGATGCAGGGCGGGGTGCTCATATTGTTGCCTTCGCCGAGGCCTTTCGCGCCCAGCGGCGTGAACGGCGACGGCGTCTCGAGGTGGATGATGTGCGGCTCGGGCACCTCGCAGGTGGTCGGCACCAGGTAGTCGGCGAAGGTGCCGGACTGGAAGCTGCCGTCTTCGCCGTAGCGGAATTCTTCCATCAGCGCCGCCCCCAGCCCTTGGGCGAAGGCGCCGCGAATCTGGCCGTCGGCCAGCGCCGGATTCAGGATCTTGCCGGCGTCGTGGGTGGTGACGTATTTGTCGATCGTGACGCGGCCGGTGTGGCGGTCGATCTCGACCCCGCACACGTCGAAGGCGAAGCCATACGCGGCCGAGGTGTTGACGCGGTCGTCGTCGTCGGGCGCGCCCAACTGCGGCGCGCTCCAGAACGCGGTTTCGCGCAGGCCCAGCCCGACGCCCTCGGGCAGCAGCGCCGGCGCCCAGTGCGGGCTGGCGGCCATGCGCGGGAAGGGCAGGGCGCGCGCCGGGTCGTCCTTGACGTGCACGGCGCCGCCGGCGAACACGATGTCGGCGGCGTCGGCGCCCAGCTGCGGCGCGGCGATGGCGGCCAGCTTGTCGCGGATGCGCATGGCCGCCAGGTGCACGGTGCCGGCCACCGCGCCGGCGAAGCGGCTCGAATAATTGCCGGCGGCGACCGACCAGGCATCCTTCTGGGTGTCGAATTCGACGTTCACCGCGACCTGGTCGGGATCCACGCCCAGCACGTCGGCCACCACCTGGGCGCACACCGTGCGGTGGCCCTGGCCGGCCGGCGCCGAGGCGATCGTCACGTTGACGCCGCCCAGCGGATCGATGGCCACGGTGGCCGAGGCGATCGCGCCGTTCTTCGGCCCCACCTTGGCGCGCGTTTCCTTCGGCAGCACGGTGGTGATGTAGCCCATGTTCGAGATCGACGGCTCGATGATGGCGGCGAAGCCGATGCCGTACAGCCTGCCCTCGGCGCGCGCCCGTTCGCGTTTCGCGTACAGCGCGGCCAAGCCGCCTTCGTCGGCGACCAGCTCCAGCGCCCGCTGGTAGTTGCCCGAGTCGATCAGGGCGCCGGCTGCGGCCTGGTAGGGGAAGGCGTCGGCCGGGATGAAGTTGCGGCGGTACAGGTCGACCGGGTCGATGCCCAGTTCGACCGAGATGCGCTGCATCAGGCGTTCCAGCGCGAAGTACACCTGCGGGCCGCCGAAGCCGCGCACCAGGCCGGCGGGCGTCTTGTTGGTCAGCACCACGCGGTTGCGCACCGCCAGGTTCGGGATCGCATAGGCGCCGGTCAGGCAACCGTGCATGCGGTAGAAGGTCGCCGGCTCCGGCGCGCGCAGGTAGCCGCCGACGTCGTCGAACTGGTCGTAGTCGAGCGCCGTGATGCGCCCGTCGGCCTCGACCGCGGCGCGGATGGTGGACTGGCGGCTGGTGGCCGAGGTCAGGCCGCCCAGGTGCTCGAGGCGGTCTTCGACCCATTTCACCGGCGCCCCGGCCTTGCGCGACGCCAGGCACATCAGCACCGCATACTGGAACACCGCGTGCTTGACGCCGAAGCTGCCGCCCGAATCGCGGAAGGTGCGATGGCGCAGCTTGTGGCCCGGCACCCGCAGCGCCAGCGCCATCACCGTGTGCAGCGAGAACGGACCCATGAAGTTCGAGGCGACGTCATAGCCTTCCTCGGGCGACAGGTAGTCGGCGACCACCACCGCGCACTCGATCGGGGTGCACGAGTTGCGGGGGTAGCGCACGCTCAGTTCGACCGTGTGCGCGGCGCGGGCGAACGCCGCTTCCGGGTCGCCATAGCGGAAACTGCGGTCGCTCGCGACATTGCTGCCGACGCCATCGTGCAGCACCGGCGCGTCCGGCGCGATGGCGGCGTCGATTGAGGTGACCGGATCGAGCCGGGTATAGTCGACCACCAGCAGGTCGGCCGCATCCTCGGCCAGGTAGCGGGTGTCGGCGACGACCACCGCGACCGGCTCGCCGGCATAGCGCACCCGTTCGCGCGCCAGCGCCCACATTTCCATCGACGCCTTGACGCCGACGACGAACGGTTTCGACCAGTCGGCCAGGTCGTCCCCGGTCAGCACCGCGCGCACGCCCGGCGCCTGCTCGGCCCGGGTGCTGTCGATGCCGTTGATGAGGGCGTGGGCGTGCGGCGCCCGGACGATCGCCGCGTGCAGCGTGCCGGGCTTGACGCCGACGTCGTCGCCGAACTGGCCGCGGCCGGTCAGCAGCGACACGTCTTCGATGCGTTGCAGCGAACGCCCGACGAAGGGCGCCGGCGCTTGCCGCTCGAGGGAACGAGGGCTCGTGGTGTGCATGCTGTCAGGCTCCAGGGGCGGCAGGTTCGTCGAGCTTGCCGATGGTTTCGGGAACGATCAGGGCGCCGATCAGGAAGATCACGCTGATACCCGCAAGGAACAGCGCCAGCGACATCGGCACGTCGGACGGCATGGGCGAGGCCAGCGACACGAAGGTCGGCAGCACGCCGCCGATGGCGAAGCCGATATTCCAAGACAGGCCGGTGCCGGTGGCGCGGATCTCGGTCGGGAAGCGTTCGTTCAGGAAGATCAGGATCGGCGCATAGCCCATGCTGCCGAGCATGCTGAACACGATGACGTAGACGGCCAGCGTGAAGGTGTCGGTCACGCCAGGCATCAGCAGCGCGATGGCGGGCAACATGATCAGGCGCAGCACGCCGACCCACACGAAGGTCTTCTTGCGGCCGATGAAGGTACTGATGTGGCCGGTAGCGATCGACGCGATGATGACGCCGACGCTGGCCAGCATCAGGATGAAGCCGGCGGTCTCGGAAGGCGTGCCGTTGACCACTTTCAGGAAAGTCGGCAGGAAGCCCGAGGTCAGGTAGTAGCCGGCGCCGCCGCCCAGGGTCAGCAGCAGGTTGACCAGCAGGACGTTACGGTACTTGCCGGTGAACAGGGTGCGGATCGGGTTGGCGGTCGGCGCGGCGGTGGCCTTGTTGCGCGCCTTTTCCGCCTGCAGCTTCTTGAACATCGGCGACTCTTCGAGCTTGCCGAAGATGGTGATGCCGAGCACCGCGCTGATGATGCCGGTGAAGAACATCCAGCGCCAGCCCCACTCGTCGAACTGCTCGCCCGGGAAGATCGAGGACAGGACCCAGAACGTGAACGACGCGAACAGGGCGCCCAGGCCGGCGCCGCCGCCGCCGATCAGGCCCGAAACCGCCCCGCGCCAGCGCGGCGACACCGATTCGGTGCCGATGGTGTGGGTCGATGCGACCACGCCGCCCACGAAGACGCCCTGGACCAGGCGCAGGATGATGAACAGCACCGGCGCCATGACGCCGATGCTGGCCACCGTCGGCAGCAGGCCGAAGGCGGCGGTGGACACGCCGACGCCGATCATCGAGGCGATCATGGCGGCCTTGCGGCCCTTGCGGTCGGCGTAGGAGCCGAACAGCGCCGAGCCGAGCGGGCGCATCAGCAGGGTGACGCCGAACGAGGCGTACACCGCCGCCAGCGACAGCATCGCGTGCTCGGAAGGAAAGAACAGGCGGCCGATGATCGGCGCCACGTACAGCAGGATGAACAGGTCGTACAGGTCGAGCGACCAGCCGACGCACGAGGCCACCACGGCCCTGAACGTGTTGCGGTCGTTCTCCTTTGCGGTCATTACAGTATCGGATGATGCCAGCGCCATGGTTGTCTCCTGTTGAATGGTTATGGTCCCGGCGCCTCGGGGCGCCGTGGTGGTGGTCTCGACTGCGTGCGTGCCGTCTGCTGCGGGCCTCAGTAAGCCTCCGCCAGGGCCGGTTCGCGCGGCGCGTCGCCGCTCCGGCCTCGTGCGCGAATGGCGTCGGCGATTTTCTCGGCCATCATGATCGTGGGGATATTGGTGTTCGCCGAAGGCAGGCTCGGCATCAGTGAAGCGTCGACCACGCGCAGGCCGGCCACGTCGTGCACGCGCCCTTCGGCGTCGGTCACCGCGGCCGGGTCGTCGACGGCGCCCATGCGGCAGGTGCCGCTGGCATGCCAGACGCCGAACACCGCCTTGCGGATGAAGGCATGCAGCGCCCCGTCGTCGGCCAGCAGCGCGCCCATGCGCTGGCCGCCGGTCACGAAACGCTCGATGATCCAGCGCCGCAGCGGCGCCGGAGTGTCGAGCGCCAGTCCCAGCGCCTTCGTCAGCAGCGCGTTGGCCGGCGTCACGCGGCTCAGCGCCTTGACGCGCGGCGAGAACGCGGCCGGGAAGAAGTCGCCGGCGTGGTGGTGCAGCTCGCTGCCCATGACAACCGCGGCCAGTTTGCGCACCCCGATCGCCATGCGCAGCAGGTCGCGTTCGTCGCTCAGCAGGTTGAGGTCGATCTCGGGCGGCGCGAGCGGATCGGGCGAGGCGATGCGCACCTGGCCGCGCGAGAACGGCCGGTTACACCACAGGAAGAACAGGCCGAGGCGGTTGCCGAGCGCATGCCAGGCGGCGCGGGTCGAGCTCGACATATACATGTCGGACGCGTCGCAGCCGGCCAGCCCGGAGGAGAAGCGCGCCGCCGTCATGCTGGCGCGGCGGCGCGCCAGCGGCATGCGGAATTCGGGCGCCAGGAAATGGCAGAAGGTGAGCGAAGGGTGGTCTTGCAGGTTGCGGCCGACGCCGGGTCGGTTGGCCACGACCGCGATGCCGAGCCGGCCGAGGGCGGCGGCGTCGCCGATGCCGGCGTGCAGCAGCAGGGCGGGCGACTGCAACGCTCCCGCGCACAGAATCACCTCGCGCGCGTCGATATGTAATGGATGCCCGGCGCCGTCGCGCGCCTGCACGCCACATGCCGTGCGGCCGGCCATGACGACGCGCTCGACCCTCAGGCCCGCATGGATGCGCAGGTTCGGCCGCGCCCGCGTCGCCGCGTCCAGGTAGCCGGCGGCGCTCGATACGCGGCGGTCGTCGATGTTCGAGAACGCCGCCGGAAACATCCCATCGCGAAAGTCGGCGTTCTGGTCGTCCATGTAGGCGAGGCCGTTGGCTTGCATGCCGCCGGCGAACGCGTGGCAGAAGCGCGGCCAGTCGGCGCGGGCGATGCGGCGGATCGGAATCGGACCGCGGTCGCCGTGCAGCGGCGAGGCGCCGAAATCGAGATCGCGTTCGAGCTTGCGGAAGTAAGGCAGCACCTCGTTCCAGCTCCAGCCCGCGGCGCCCTGGCTGGCCCAGCCGTCGTAGTCGCGCGGCAGGCCGCGGTTGGCCGCCTGGACATTGATGCTGGAGCCGCCGCCCATCACGCGGCCCTGCTCATAGGTCTTCAGCGGCGAGGTCGGGGTGGCGCGCGCCTTGAGGTCCGGCCAGATGAAGCGGTCGCCGCAGAACAGCGGCATCGGGTAGCTGTCGAGGATCTCGGCCGGCTCGGCGCCTGGTGGGGTGTCGCTGCCGGCCTCGATCAGCGCGACCCGCACGGCGGGGTCTTCGGACAGGCGGTTGGCCAGCACGCAACCGGCAGAGCCGCCGCCGACGATCAGGTAATCATAGTTTTCACTTGCCTTGCTCACACATGTCTCCTTGCCGTGCAACATCGCCGATGTTCGTCGTGTTGCTACTTGTATGCAAGAAGATTAACGTGGAATCTTTATCTATTCTAATAATGTTTAATGATCCGTAATATCAAACTTTATGATAGTTCCGTGTTCAAGTTCTCGGTCGTACCGGCGCCGAAAATGAATTGGCCGCCGGCAGCAATGACCTCTGCGCTGCGCTCGCGGTGGGGGGAATGCCCGCAGCCGGGCAAGACCAGCAGGCGCGTATCCGGAACGAGGCGCGCGATCGTGTAGACCTGATCGAGCGTGCCGTAGGGGTCGTCCTCGCCCTGGATCGCCATCAGCGGGGCCGTGATCGCCGCCACGTCCGCACGGATGTCCCAGTCGCGGAAGGCGGGGTCGAGCCAGATGTCGTTCCACCCGCGGAACGCCGCATCGACGTCGGCATGGTAGGGCGCCAGCCGCGCGCGCAGCGAACCGTCGCGGTAGGCGTCGCGCGCCGCCGCGATGGCTTGCAGCGCGCAATCCTCGACGTACAGATGGGGCGCGGCGACGATCAGCCCGCTCAGCTCGGCGCTGTGGCGCGCCGCGTACAGCAGGGCGATCGAGGCGCCGTCGCTGTGGCCGAAGAGCCAGGGTTTCACGATGCCCAGTTGGGCAAGCAGCGCGGGCAGGACTTCATGCGCCTGCTGGTGCAAATAGTCCGGCGTCAGGGCGGCGGTGCGGGCGCTCGAGCGGCCGTAGCCGAAGCGCGAGAACACGAGTCCGCGCAACCCGTGTGCGCGGCAAAATTCATCGGGAAAGTTCTTCCAGTGTGAGACGGATCCGAGACCTTCGTGCAGGAACACGACGGTCGGGGCCGGCGACGCGGGGGCGCCGACCCACTGCGCTTCCAGCTGGATGCGCTGATCGCGCCAGCGAAGGTCGACGAAGAACGGTTGATGGTCTGGCATGGGCTGTGTCATGGTGAACATGCTACCGCAAGCACGACATCGCCTGCGCCAGGCGCCGTTCAGTCGTCGAGGCGATAGCTGCGCAACTGAAACACCATCCTGCCGTCTTCGCGTTCGCAGACGCCGGCCATCGTTTCACCGGGGCGCAGCGTCATGCTCAGCCTGCTGCCATCGTTCTTGTCGGCACAGGCCTCGTGCATGGCGTCGGGGATCGCGGGGAGGATGAGTGCGGCCGGCGCTACGGGTGCGATCGGTGCGACTGGCGGCAGAGGCACGCTGCGCACGGCCTGCAGGCGTGCAAGCTCGGTCGATATCCGGGCGCGCCGCTCCGCGGCGGGAATGAACATCCAGTCGCCGCGCCGCCCATACTGGCGCGCGAGGGACGCCGACAACTCGTCCAGGCGGTCGAGTTCGATGGCTTGCGCATAGTCGCCGAAGTGCTGCATGACGTTTTGCCGCAGCAACAGAACACCCGCTGCTATCAAAGACGTGAGCAAATGTGCTCAGCGTCTTCTTCCTGCCCCGAACCGTCCTGCTGACCGCATTCGTACCTGACAGGCGTTACTTTCCCGCCTCCCACCGGCAACATGCCGGTGGCAGTATCTGACGTCGCCGCCAGATTCGCCACGGGTAGCGCCGATCGTGCCGCACAGGCACCGGTGGCGAGCCGCATCTCATTTGTATAGTGCAGTAGGCAAGTATGGCGTCCCATCTACGTCCCCATTTGCTGCGCTTGGTTTTCGCGCCATAGATGAGCACTCTGATAGTGATCCGCTTTGCCAGCTTACGTATCATCAGACCTCAAAACCGCGACTAGAGTTCCGCTCCCGCCACTGTCAGAATGTCCAGCAGGACGGCGCCGAACAAAGATATCCGATGCCAATGTTCATGTGTTGGCGTGGAAATTCGAGCCGACTAAAGTAGCCAATTCATGCTGTTCAAGTTCTATTTTCATAATTATTCTTCTATAAATTGATCGATCCATAATAGATTTTTCTTTCAGGATGACGGCCGATGCCGGTAGTCCGGCAAGGCCCGGTCCTACAAGCCGACTGCCGTATTTTGGTGTTCAGACCGATATTGGAGGCCTACCATGGGGTCCTTCGAGTCAGCTTACTGCTGGCATTTTCTTCATCATGTAAGGAGGCAATCATGGCAAACAAGTCGCAAAACAACAACCCGCAAGGTAACAACCAGTTCACCAAGCAAGGTAGCCAGCAGAGCGGCAACCAGGGTAATCAGGGCAACCAGGGCGGCAGCGGCAACCAGGGTTTCGCATCGATGGATCCACAGCGCCAGCGTGAAATCGCCAGCGAAGGCGGCCGCGCGGCGCACGCATCGGGCAATGCGCACGAGTTCAATTCGCAGGAAGCACGCGAGGCCGGTTCGATGAGCCACAAGAACGACGGCAACAAGCAGAGCGGCAATCAGGGTGGCGCCAACCAGGGCAGCAACCAGCAGAGCGGCCAACGCGGCGGCTCGTCCGAGCAGCATGCCCAGGCCGGCCGTCAAAGCCACAAGAACGACAACCGCTGACCGCCTTGAGGCGCCAGCTTGATCGATCCGCCGGCATTGCCGGCGGTTCTGTTTTACGTCTAGTAGACGTCGCGCCGGTAGCGGCCATCCGCTGCCATGGCGTCGACCGTGTCGAGTCCGAGCGCTGACACGAGCGCATCGTGCACGCCGCCGGCCATGCCTTGCAGGCTGCCGCAGACATAGACCGCCGCGCCATCCGCGACCCAGCGGCGCAGCTCTTCCTGGTGCGCATCCACCAGGTGCTGCACGTAGCGCGCCTTGCCCTCGTCGCGTGAAAACGCCAGGTCGAGCCGCGCCAGCATGCCGCCATCGCGCCATGCTTCCAGTTCCTCCCGGCACAGGAAATCGTGGGCCGCATTGCGTTCGCCGAACAGCAGCCAGTTGCGATGCATGCCGGTATCGATGCGCGCCTTGAGTAGCGCCCGCAGTCCCGCCAGGCCGCTGCCATTGCCGATCGCAATCAGGGGCCGCCCGGCATTCGTGCCCAGCCGGAAGCGCGCATGGGCGCGCACGCGCAGGCGGATCGTGTCGTCCTGGTCCGCGCACACGCACAGCCAGCCGGACGCCGCGCCGGGCGTGCCGTCGTCGCGCGTCTGCAGACGCACCAGCAGTTCGAGCTTCCCTTCGGCCGGCACCGAAGCGATCGAATATTCGCGCGGATGGCTTGGATCGAGCGGCGCGCTGACCTGGGCCAGGTCGCCGGCTTCCCAGGCGGGCAGCGCGCCGGCGCGCGGCGCCAGGGCGATGCGGTACAGTGGCGCGCCGGCGCTGCCGGGGTTCAGCTGGATGCGGCTGGCGATGCGCCATTCGCCATAGGCTGGCGCATCCCAGTCGGGCGCATCGCTGGTGCCGGCCAGATGGCTCAGGTGGTGCTGCCATGTGGCCAGCGCCTCGGGCGCGCCGCGGTCGACGTCGATCCGGTCGAACAGCGCGGTAGCGCCGCGCTCGCGCAGCCAGGCATCCAGTGCGCGGCCGAAGCCGCAGTAATGGGCATACGTCGCATCGCCCAGCGCCAGCACGCCGTAGTGCAGGCGCGACAGGTCAGGCGCTTCGCCCATCGTGTGGCCGGCGAAGCGCGCGGCCGTATCGGGTGCGTCACCTTCGCCATAGGTGCTGCAGATGAACAGCACGCGCGAAGCGGCGGCCAGCTGCGCGCCGTCCAGGGTCGACATGCAGACGGCGCGCGCGTCGAGGCCGCCCAGGGCCAGGGTGGCGGCGGTGCGCTCGGCCAGGAATTCGGCGCTGCCGGTCTGGCTGGCGTGGACCACGAGCCAGTCGGCCGCGCCGTCGGCAGGCCTGGTGCGCGCCAGGCGGCTGCGCCAGATGCCGAGGCACATCGCCAGATAGGCGCCGGACAGCGCGAGCGCGCCGCCCAGGCGCAGGGGGTCGATCGTCAACATCATTGCAGCAGGGCGCCCCAGTCGCTGGACGTGGTCTCGAGCAGGCCGCCAGGCGCGCGCACCAGGAAGCGCGCCGCGATGCCGCGCGCCTCGGCGAAGGCCAGGCCGTCTGCAGGGCCGAGCACGGTGAGCGCTGTGGACAGCGCATCGGCCGCCATGCAGGTGGGCGCCAGCACCGTCACCGAGGCGACGCCATTGGCGACCGGATAGCCGCTGCGCGGATCGAGGGTGTGCGCGGCGCGCCGGGCGCCGTGCTGAAAGTAGCGGCGGTAGTCGCCCGAGGTGGCGATCGCCAGGCCATGCAGGGCGACCACGGCCCCGGCGCCGGCGCCATCGGCATCCGGAACCCCTTCGATCTCCACCCACCACGGTTCGCCATTGGCCTTGGCGCCGGCGCCGCGCAGCTCGCCGCCGGCCTCGACCACGTAGTGGCGCACGCTGCGCTGCTCCAGGCAGCGCGCCATGCAGTCGACCGCATAGCCCTTGGCGACGGAAGAGAAATCGAGCAGGGCGCCGCCCGGCTGCAGCAGGCGGCGCGTGGCCCGGTCCAGCACAGGTTGACTGGCGCCGCGTTGCGCCAGCACGGCGCCGATCGCGGCCGCATCCGGCGCGTAGAAGCCGGCCTGGTCGTAGCGCCGGGTGGCGCCGAAACCCCACAGGTTCACCAGCTGCCCGCCGGCTGGGTCGTAGGCGCCGCCGCTGTCTTGATGCACCCGCAGCGCGTAGTCGGCGACGTCGAAGAATTGCGGCGGCAGATCGTGCCAGCTGCCGGCCGGCGCCGCGTTATAGCGCGACAGCAGGGAGTCGGGCTCCCAATGACTCATCTGCGCGACGATCTCGTCGAGTTCACGCTGCAGGGCGAGCGTCAAGGCAGCGCCGTCGGCGCCCGGCGGCAGCATCAGCCGCGCCGACCAGCCGGTGCCCATCGCCGTGCCTGACGTCGTGTACAGGGTGCTGCCGCCGGGCGGCAGCGCCATGTCGACTTCCAGCGGAACGAGAACCTCGCGCATCCGGCTTATTGCGGCAGGACTTCGAGCGTGGCCGCGTAGCTGTAGCGCTTGGCGCCCGGCTGCGGTTTTCCTTCGCCGAACGGGAAGCCGGCGCTGAGCCAGTACATATTCGCCGCCGGCACGGTGAACGAGGCTTCGCCCTTGGCGTCGGTGCTCAGGCGCTGCTCGCCCGAGGAGCCGCGGTATTTGACGGTGCCTTGCACGATGCTGAACGGCAGGTTGGCGACCGGCTTGCCGTCAAGGTGGAAGCGCACGCGGATCGGCTCGCCGACGCGCAGGTCGGACGGATTGGTCAGCGGGATCATTTCCAGGCCTTCGCCGGTCGGCTTCAGGGCGGTGTCGTTCAGTTTGTTGGCCGAGACGAAGGTTTCGTTGCGCGAGTGGACGGCAGTGGTCTGCACGTCGCTGGCGCCGGCGGGAATCGCCACCGCCGGGCTGCCGGCGGCGCCGCGGAAGCGCTTGGTCTCGCCGTTCAGTTTGTAGCTGCCCATCACGTTGTTGTTGACGATCGACAGGCGATAGGTGCCGTCCTTCGGCAGGCGCAGGTCGAGCGTGCTGCGGTACTTGCCGACCACGGCGCCTTCGGCCTTGGCCTGCACGCCGTCCGGATCGGTGATCACCAGGTTGTCCAGGCGCAGCGGGTGGTGGTTGAACTCGAACACCTCGTTCGAGATCGCGGCGTCGATCGTGACCCAGGCTTCCTTCGAATCGACCATGGCGGTATTCGGCAGGATCCAGGCGCGGTGGGCCTGGGCGCTCAGCGAGGCGCCGGCGAGCATCAGGCCGACGATGGCGGCTTTGTAGAATGTGTTCTGTTGCATGGGGTTCTCCTGATGATGGTTGTCGTTATTGGATCTGGAGCGACACGGCGCCCAGTTCGTCCTTGCCGGCCGCGTTCGCCGCCAGCTTGCCCTTGCCGGCCCAGGTGAACGGCACCTTGACCACTTCGCGTCCGCCCGCCTCGCGCGCCGCTTCCACCACCAGCTTGTATTCACCGGGCGGCAGCTTGTCGATGCCATACCTGGCGCCGGCGAACTTCATGGTGTGGGTGCCGGGCGCGCGGGTGGCGCCGCTGACGCCGTCGATCGGCAGGGCGGCGTCGCGCCCCGCCTTGCGCCACCAGGTGCGCAAGTCCTTGACCCATTTCTCGCCGCCCTTGTCCTTCATCTTGACGTCGTACAGCACGGCCAGGTTGGAGGCGATGCCCTGGTCGGCATTCTCGATCCAGATCGCCACATAGGGCTTGTGATATTCGGCCACGTTCAGCTGCGGCACGTCGAACTTGACGGACAGGTCGGCGCCCATGGCCCAGCTGGACGCGAGCGGGAGGGTGAGGGCGAGCGAATGGGACAGTTTCATTCTTGGTCTTCTCTCGGTAGGTGGATCAGTGGACGAACAGGAGGGCCAGCACGATCGGCAGCACGATGCCGAAACCGACCACCGGCCAGGTCGACGGCCGCTTGGCCGCGTGATACTTCAGGATCAGGAAACCGGTAATGCAGAACACCACGCAGGCCACGGCGAAGAGGTCGATGAACCAGCTCCAGACCACGCCCGTGTTGCGGCCCTTGTGCATGTCGTTGAGCCAGGAGATCCAGCCGCGGTCGGTCTTTTCGAACTCGGCGCTGCCGTCGACCGCGATGCGCAGCCAGGCGTCGCCGCCGGGACGGGGCAGGGCGACATACGCGTCTTCCTCGCTCCACTCGGCGCGCTTGCCGCGCACGTCGACCGGGAAGGCGCCATTGGTCCAGTCCGCGATCTCGCTCGGCAGCGGCACTTCGGCGTCGACGTGGTCTTCGGCAAAGGCCTGCAGCTGGACGCGCAGCGGCTCGGGCAGGGTGGCTTTCAGGCGCGTGACGACGGGCTTGGCCTCGATCAGCGTGGCGTTGTTCAGCGTCAGCCCGGTAAAACTGAACAGCAGCATGGCCATCAGGCAGATGGCCGAACTGATCCAATGCCATTGATGCAACTGCTTGAGCCACATAGCGCGGCGAGCGCCGGGCAGGGCGGTCCCAGCCGCGGCGCCGGCAGGCGCGGGCTCGGCCTTGATGGCCGGCTCGGCTTTATTCTTGAGAGGAGTTGCGGAAGAAGGCATCTTTAAATGATAACGATTATCATTTACATGGTCAACTCAGCAATGAGCGCAATGCGGGATTCGTTCCAAAAGTGCGACTCAGAAATACACATTTTGTAATAAATAATTTCTTGGAAGGGAGTCTGCCCTGGCCGAGATCATGCGTTACAATAATGTGCGCAAATTGGCAGGATTTTGCACACGTATTTTTTAGTACCGAACAGTCCTTCCCCCACAACTTGATGTCTTGAAGTGCAATCCGCTAACCGGTCAGGCCGTGTCGCGGAAGGTTTTAAACAACCCGCCCAAACCTCGCGAAGCGCGAAAAGAAAGGTGAGCAAGAATGATGCAACAATATAACGCCAACTCCTACCTGTTCGGCGGCAATGCCCCGTACGTGGAAGAGTTGTACGAGGCCTATCTGGATAATCCGACCTCGGTGCCCGAAAACTGGCGCGCCTACTTCGACCAGATGCAACACGTGCCGGCAGTCGACGGCTCGAACCGCCCCGATGTGGTGCATTCCTCGGTGGTGGCCTCGTTCGCGGAACGCGCCAAGCAGGGCCCGATCCGTACCGTCGTCGCTTCGGCCGACTCCGAACTGGGCCGCAAACGCGTCGCCGTCACCCAGATCACCGCCGCCTACCGCTACCTCGGTTCGCGCTGGGCCAACCTGGACCCGCTGCAGCGCCAGGAACGCCCACCCCTCCCAGAGCTCGACCCCGCCTTCTACGGCTTCACCGAAGCCGATCTCGACACCGTTTTCAATATCAGCAACACCTACTTCGGTCAGGAAACCGCGCCATTGCGCGACATCCTGAACATGTTGCGTGATACGTACACCCGTTCGATCGGCGCCGAGTTCATGTACATCAGCGATCCGACCGAAAAGCGCTGGCTGCAGGAGCGCCTGGAATCGATCCGCTCGACCCCGACCTTCAGCGCCGAGAAGAAAAAGCACATCCTCGAGCGCCTGACCGCGGCCGAAGGCCTGGAACGCTACCTGCACACCAAGTACGTCGGCGCCAAGCGCTTCTCGCTGGAAGGCGGCGAATCGTTCATCGCCTCGATCGACGAAGTGATCCAGCGCGCCGGTGAAAAAGGCATCCAGGAAATCGTGATCGGCATGGCCCACCGCGGCCGCCTGAACGTCCTGGTCAACACCCTGGGCAAGAGCCCGGCCGACCTGTTCGAAGAATTCGAAGGCAAGCACGCCGACGACCTGCCGGCAGGCGACGTGAAATACCACCAGGGCTTCTCGAGCGATATCTCGACCCCGGGCGGCCCGGTCCACCTGTCGCTGGCGTTCAACCCGTCCCACCTCGAGATCGTCAACCCGGTCGTCGAAGGCTCGGTCAAGGCGCGCATGATGCGTCGCGGCGACAAGAAGGGCAAGGAAGTGCTGCCGATCCTGGTGCACGGCGACGCCGCGTTCGCCGGCCAGGGCGTGGTCATGGAAACCCTGAACCTGGCGCAGACCCGCGGCTACGGCACCGGCGGCACCGTGCACATCGTCATCAACAACCAGATCGGCTTCACCACCTCGGATCCACGCGACGCGCGCTCGACCCTGTACTGCTCGGACGTCGTCAAGATGATCGAAGCGCCGGTGCTGCACGTCAATGCGGACGATCCTGAAGCTGTTGTGCTTGCAAGCCAGATCGCCCTCGACTACCGCGCCGAGTTCGGCAAGGACGTCGTGGTCGACATCATCTGCTACCGCAAACTGGGCCACAACGAGCAGGACACCCCGGCGCTGACCCAGCCGCTGATGTACAAGAAGATCGCCAAGCATCCGGGCACCCGCAAGCTGTACGCCGAGAAGCTGGCCGCGCAGGGCACCATCGAAGCCGACGGCGGCGACAAGCTGGTCGCCGCCTACCGCGACGCCATGGACGCCGGCAAGCACACGGTCGATCCGGTGCTGACCAACTTCAAGGGCAAGTACGCCGTCGACTGGGCGCCGTTCCTGAACAAGAAGTGGACCGACGCCGCCGACACCGCCGTGCCGGTCACCGAACTGAAGCGCCTGGCCGAACGCATCACCAAGGTCCCTGAAGGTTTCAAGCCACACTCGCTGGTCGAAAAAGTGCTGGCCGACCGCGCCGCCATGGGCCGCGGCGAAGTGAACCTCGACTGGGGCATGGGCGAGCACCTGGCCTTCGCCTCGCTGCTGTCGTCGGGCTATGCGATCCGCCTGTCGGGCCAGGACGCCGGCCGCGGCACCTTCGTGCACCGCCACGCCGTGCTGCACGACCAGAACCGCGAGCGCTGGGACCAGGGCATCTACCTGCCGCTGGCCAATATCTCCGACAACCAGGCCGACTTCACCGTGATCGACTCGGTGCTGTCCGAAGAAGCGGTGCTGGGCTTCGAATACGGCTTCTCGACCGCCGAACCGAACACCCTGACGATCTGGGAAGCCCAGTTCGGCGACTTCGTCAACGGCGCGCAAGTCGTCATCGACCAGTTCATCGCCTCGGGCGAAGTGAAGTGGGGCCGCGCCTCGGGCCTGGTCATGATGCTGCCGCACGGCTACGAAGGACAGGGTCCGGAGCACTCGTCGGCCCGTATCGAGCGCTTCCTGCAACTGTGCGCCGACAACAATATGCAAGTGGTGCAGCCGACCACGGCCGCCCAGATCTTCCACCTGCTGCGCCGCCAGATGGTGCGCCAGTTCCGCAAGCCGCTGGTGATCTTCACGCCGAAGTCGCTGCTGCGTAACAAGGATGCCGGCTCGCCGCTGACCGACCTGACCAAGGGCGGTTTCCAGACCGTCATCGGCGAATGCGACGACAAGATCGACGCAGGCAAGGTCAAGCGAGTGATCGTGTGCTCGGGCAAGGTCTATTACGACCTGGTCAATGCACGCAAGACGCGCAACAGCGCCGACACCGCGATCATCCGTATCGAGCAGATGTACCCGTTCCCGCACAAGTCGTTCGCCGCCGAACTGAAGAAGTTCCCGAACGCGACCGAAGTGGTGTGGGCGCAGGACGAGCCGCAGAACCAGGGTCCATGGTTCCAGATCCAGCACAACATCTTCGAAGGCATGGAAGATGGCCAGCGCCTGGCGTACGCCGGTCGCGCCGCGTCGGCATCGCCGGCCGTGGGTTATGCGGACAAGCACATCGCACAGCAAAAAGAACTGCTGGAGACCGCGTTCTCGAAACTCAAGGGTTTCATCCTGACTAAGTAATTAGTCACATCAGGTAAAAACCACGCCCCCCGCGTCCCGTGCGCGGGGGCACTTGCAAAGAATAATTACTGGAGTTTTAAAAAATGGCACAAATCGAAGTCAAGGTACCTGTTCTGTCGGAATCCGTTGCTGAAGCAACCCTGCTGTCGTGGCACAAGAAAGTCGGCGAATCCGTCTCGCGCGACGAAAACATGATCGACATCGAGACCGACAAGGTGGTCCTGGAACTGCCGGCGCCAAGCGCCGGCGTGATCGTGCAACTGCTGAAAGCCGACGGCGATACCGTCGTCGCCAACGAAGTCATCGCGATCATCGATACCGAAGCATCGGCGCAGACCAGCCCGATCTCCGTCAAGGCCGTTCCATCGGCAGCGCCGAACGCCCCGATCGCTGCGCCGGCCGCCGCGCCAGCCGCTGATCAGTCGAAAGCCGGCGTCGCCATGCCGGCCGCCGCCAAGATCCTGGCCGACAACAATATGAGCGCTTCGAACGTCGAAGGCTCGGGCCGCGATGGCCGCGTGACCAAGGGCGATGCCCTGGCCGCCGTCGCCGGCAAGCCAGCCGCCGCACCTGCCGCTGCACCGGCCGCCGCGCCGAAGGCAGCCCTGCAGCAAGTCGCTGCTCCTGCACCAGCCAACCTGGGCGACCGTCCGGAAGAGCGCGTGCCGATGAGCCGCCTGCGCGCCCGTATCGCCGAGCGCCTGCTGCAATCGCAGTCGACCAACGCCATCCTGACCACCTTCAACGAAGTGAACATGGCTCCGGTCATGGAACTGCGTAACAAGTACAAGGACAAGTTCGAGAAAGAACACGGCGTCAAGCTGGGCTTCATGTCCTTCTTCGTCAAGGCCGCCGTCGCCGCGCTGAAGAAGTACCCGATCCTGAACGCCTCGGTCGACGGCAACGACATCATCTACCACGGCTACTTCGACATCGGCATCGCCGTCGGTTCGCCACGTGGCCTGGTGGTGCCGATCCTGCGCAACGCCGACCAGATGTCGATCGCCGAAATCGAGAAGAAGATCGGTGAGTTCGGCCAGAAAGCCAAGGACGGCAAGCTGACCCTGGACGACCTGTCGGGCGGCACCTTCTCGATCTCGAACGGCGGCGTGTTCGGCTCGATGCTGTCGACCCCGATCATCAACCCACCGCAGTCGGCGATCCTGGGCGTGCACGCGACCAAGGACCGCGCCGTCGTCGAGAACGGCCAGATCGTCATCCGTCCGATGAACTACCTGGCAATGTCGTACGACCACCGTATCATCGACGGCCGCGAAGCCGTGCTGGGCCTGGTCGCGATGAAGGACGCGCTGGAAGATCCGGCCCGCCTGCTGCTGGACCTGTAATTCTCGTCACGTGCCGGCGCCGCCATGGCGGCGCCGGCTTGCTGTTTGCCGGAGAACGCGATGCTGTCAGACGAAATCAAGCGCTTGCACGAGCTGCACCAGGCCGGCGCGCTGTCGGATGCCGAATTCGAGCAGGCCAAGGCGCGCATCCTGTCGGGTGCGTCGACCGTGAGCCTCAATAAGGAACCGCCGGCCACCGAGCGGATCTCCTTCGACCAGCACCGCGACGACCTGCTGAGCGGCCTGCGCCGCTCGCGGCTCGACCGCTGGCTGGGCGGCGTGTGCGGCGGCCTGGCGCGTACCTACGGTCTCGAATCGTGGGTCTGGCGCCTGATCTTCGTGCTGTTCGTCCTGACGTTCGGCTTCGGCATCCTGATATACCTGCTGCTGTGGGTATTCATTCCGGAAGAATAAAAAGGAATCAAAGTAATGAGCGATAAACAATTTGACGTCGTCGTGATCGGCGGCGGTCCTGGCGGCTACATCGCCGCCATCCGCGCAGCCCAGCTGGGCTTCAAGACCGCCTGCATCGACGAGTGGAGCAACGCCGCCGGCAAGCCTGCCCCGGGCGGCACCTGCACCAACGTCGGCTGCATCCCGTCGAAGGCGCTGCTGCAATCGTCGGAACATTTCGAGCACGCCGGCCACGCCTTCGCCGACCACGGCATCAAGGTCTCGGGCCTCGAGCTCGACCTGGGCACCATGCTCAAGCGCAAGGACACCATCGTCAAGCAGAACAACGACGGCATCCTGTTCCTGTTCAAGAAGAACAAGGTCACCTTCTTCCACGGCCGCGGCGCCTTCGCCGGCAAGGCGGAAGGCGATGCTG
Source organism: Massilia sp. UYP32 (assembly GCF_050434365.1). Lineage (NCBI taxonomy): Bacteria > Pseudomonadati > Pseudomonadota > Betaproteobacteria > Burkholderiales > Oxalobacteraceae > Massilia > Massilia sp. UYP32. Next base: position 83,145 of record NZ_JBNDIK010000009.1, on the reverse strand, counting down.
GCTACACCATCAACGTCAGCGGCCCGACCACCGACACCATCAGCGCCAAGAACGTGGTCGTCGCGACCGGTTCGAACGCACGCCAGCTGCCGGGCGCGGAATTCGACGAGAAACTGATCCTGTCGAACACCGGCGCCCTGGCGATCGACGCCGTGCCGGGCAAGCTCGGCGTGATCGGCGCCGGCGTCATCGGCCTGGAAATGGGCAGCGTGTGGCGCCGTGTCGGCGCCGACGTCACGGTGCTGGAAGGCCTGCCGACCTTCCTGGGCGCGGTCGACGAGCAGATCGCCAAGGAAGCGCACAAGCTGTTCACCAAGCAGGGCCTGAAGATCAACCTGGGCTGCAAGATCGGCGCGATCACCAAGGGCGCCAACGACGTCACCGTGGAATACGCCGACAGCACCGGCGCGGAGCAGAAAGCGACCTTCGACCGCCTGATCATCTCGATCGGCCGTGTGCCGAACACCAACGGCCTCGGCATCGAGACCGTGGGCCTGCAGCTCGATGAGCGCGGCTTCGTGGTGGTCGACGACGAATGCCGCACCAGCCTGCCGGGCGTGTGGGCGGTGGGCGACGTCGTGCGCGGCCCGATGCTGGCGCACAAGGCCGAGGAAGAGGGCGTGGCGGTTGCCGAGCGCATCGCCGGCCAGCATGGCCACGTCAACTTCAACACGATTCCATGGGTGATCTACACCTCGCCGGAAATCGCGTGGGTCGGCAAGACCGAACAGCAGCTGAAGGCAGAAGGCGTGCAGTACAAGGCCGGCACCTTCCCGTTCATGGCCAACGGCCGTGCGCGCGCGCTGGGCGACACCTCGGGCATGGTCAAGTTCCTGGCCGATGCCACCACCGATGAAATCCTGGGCGTGCACATCGTCGGCCCGATGGCCTCCGAGCTGATCTCGGAAGCCGTGGTCGCGATGGAGTTCAAGGCGTCGTCGGAAGACATCGCCCGCATCTGCCACGCGCACCCGTCGCTGTCGGAAGCGACCAAGGAAGCCGCGCTGGCGGTCGACAAGCGTTCGCTGAACTTCTAAATCCTGGCCTTTAGCAAGGCTCAAGAGAAAATGTGGGGTGGACGGCCGTGCCGTCCACCCCACATCGTTTGATGGTTCGATCATGAATGTCCAAGAGTATTACCAGCACGCGCTGAACGAGCGCGGCTTCAAGTCAGACCCGGCGCAACAGATGGCGGTGGACCGCCTGCAACAGGCGTACGACGACTGGGTCCACTACAAGGCCCAGCGGTCGTCCGCTTTCAAGCGCCTGATCAACCGGCCCGACGTGCCCAGGGGCGTGTACATGTGGGGCGGGGTGGGGCGCGGCAAATCCTTCCTGATGGATTCGTTCTATCTGGTGGTGCCGGTGGTGCGCAAGACGCGCCTGCACTTCCACGAGTTCATGCGCGCCGTGCACGGCCAGCTGGATGAGCTGAAGGGCGTGGCCGATCCGCTCGACGAAGTGGCCAAGCGCATCGCCAGGAAATATCGCCTGATCTGCTTCGACGAATTCCACGTTTCGGACATCGCCGACGCGATGATCCTGTACAACCTGCTCAAGGCCCTGTTCGACAACGGCGTGAGCTTCGTGATGACTTCCAATTACGAGCCGTCGACCCTGTATCCGGACGGCCTGCACCGCGACCGCATGCTGCCCACCATCGCGCTGCTGCAAGAGAAACTCGACGTCCTGAACGTCGATGCCGGCAACGACTACCGCAAGCGCGCGCTGGAGCAGGTGGAGGCCTATTACATGCCGCTCGACGCGGCGTCGGACAAGGCGCTGCGCGACGCCTACGCCAGGGTGGCCGACACCGCCGACGAAGCGCCGGTGGTGACCATCGAAAAGCGCGAGATCCGCGCGCTGCGCCGCGCCGGCGGCGTGATCTGGTTCGACTTCGCCACCCTGTGCGGCGGTCCGCGCTCGCAGAACGACTACCTGGAACTGGCCAGCCAGTTCCATACCGTGATCCTGTCCGGCATCCCGGCGATGTCGGCGGCGCAGTCGTCCGAGGCGCGCCGTTTCACCTGGCTGATCGACGTGTTCTACGACCACAAGGTCAAGCTGATCATGTCGGCCGCGGTCGAACCGGAAGAGCTGTACACCACGGGCCAGCTGGCGAACGAATTCCACCGGACTGTATCGCGTATCATCGAGATGCAGTCGCGCGAGTACCTGCTGGCCGAACGGCGCGGCGCGGCCGATGCTATTGCATGATCGAAAGGAACACCATGAAAAGACAACCGATGCTGCGCGCTGCTGCAGTCGCCGCACTCGCCGTGCTGCTGGCGGCTTGCTCGAGCACCGAGCAGGCGCAGCAGGAGACACCGCCGGCGCCCACCACGTCGCCCGAACAGGCCGAACAGCGCCTGGCCGCGGTCGCGGCCGAGCGCGCCGCGATCGAGGCCCGTTTTGCCGAGCGCGAAGTGGTTTGCTACGACAAATTCTTCGTCAACCGCTGCCTGGACGAAGCCCGCGAAGTGCGGCGCGCGGCCCTGGTGACGCAGCGCGCGATCGAGATCGAGGCCTCGCACTACCTGCGCCGCCTCAAGGTCGAGGAGCGTGACAAGGCGATCGCCGAAGCCGATGCCGCCTATGCGGAACAAGAAGCCAGGCTGGCCGCCGATCCGGCGCCGGTGAAGGATTCGGCCGCCGCGGCGCTGCCGCCGCCACGCACCAAGCCGGGCGAATCGCGCGTGGTGCGCAACCAGCAGCGGGCCCAGGAAAGCGCGGCGAACGCCGAGAAGGAAGCCGCGGAGCGCGCGGCCAATGTCGCGGCCTATGAAGAGCGCCGTCGCAAGTCGGAAGAACGCCAGAAGGAAGTGGCGCGCCGCGTAGCCGAGCGCGAAGCCAAGGCGGCCCAGCGCGCGGCCGAGGAAGCCAAGCGGACGGGCGGCAATCAGCCGGCGCCAACGAACTAGCGCTGACCGGCGAACGACCCGTCCTGGGCCGGCTTGACCAGCTTCACGATGGCCATGGTGCAATTGCCGCCTTTGCCTTGCGAGCGCTCGGTGGCTTTGTTGATGAGCATTTCGGAGGCCTGGCGCGGCGTCGTCCTGGCGGTCACGGCCGCCAGCTCGGCGTCGGTGAAGAAATGCCACAGGCCGTCCGAGCACAGCAGGAAGCTGTCGCCCGCCGCCAGGCCGGTATGGCTGCCGGTCGTGACGAAGGGTTCCTTGCGGCTGTTTCCCAATACATTGAGCAAGAGCTTGGAGCGGCGGTGGTTGCGCGCCGCGTCCGGCGGCAGGCGGTCGCTGCCGACCAGGTGCTCGACGTAGGCGGCGTCGCCCGTGCGCCCCGCGCACTTGCCGTGCTCGAAGCGGTAGAGACGCGAATCGCCCACGTGGGCCCAGACCGCCTCGCCGTGCGGGCTGATCACCAGGCCGACGAAGCTGGCGTGGATCTCGGCCTGCGTGGCCACGGCATTCATCTTGATCACCGTATGGGTCTCGCTGATCATCTCGTGCAGCAGCTGGGCCAGGCGCTCGATGCCGGGACGGTCGCCGGGCTTGAATTGGTCGAAAACCTGGCGCGCCGTGTGCAGCACCTGGTCGGCCCCGGCCGGGCTGGCGACCCCGTCCGACAGCACCGCGAGCACGTAGCCGGGGGCGCGGGCGCCGGTGAACAGGGCGGCGCGGTCGTTCTGCTGGGGGCGGTTTCCGATGTGTTGCGCGGTGCCCGCTTCGATCTTGTAAGAAGTCATAAATCCGTGTTTTCCAGGACGCGAACGCCAATCTTTGTTGGCGGCAACCTCCGCCTCGATTAAACTATGCACTGATAAGCCACCAGCGCGCAAGTTAATCTTGTAGCAACAACATGGCAAGACCCGCAGCGCCCGCCCTGGCCGGCGCTTTTCGCCATTCTTTCCCGTAACTGCATCCAACATGACTGACGTACAGGACATCCAGCGCCGTATTATCGAACTCGATGTGGAGCACCGCGACCTCGACGCCGTCATCTCCCTGTTGACGGCGGACGGTCATGCCGACCAGTTACAGCTGCGCCGCCTCAAGAAGCGTAAACTGCAGCTCAAAGATCATATTACGCTGCTGAAGATGCAGCTGGTACCCGATATCCCCGCCTGATTCATTCCCAGGCCCAACGAAACCACGTATTTTGACCGACCAACTTTCTGCTTCTTCGGATGCGGTGGAGACCATTGCTCCCGCAATCCCGGAATCCCAGGCTCCCGCCGGCAAGTACGACGCCGACGTCGATCGCCTGTTCGGCGCCGGCGGCCCGCTCGCGCCGGCCGTCGGCACTTTCAAGCCGCGCCAGTCGCAGACCGAAATGGCCAAGGCCGTGGCCCAGGCCATCGCCGACCAGCAAGTGCTCATGGCCGAGGCCGGCACGGGCACCGGCAAGACCTTCGCCTACCTGGTGCCGGCGCTGCTGTGGGGCGGCAAGACCATCGTCTCGACCGGCACCAAGAACTTGCAAGATCAATTGTTCCTGCGCGATATCCCGACCGTGCGCGCCGCCTTGCGCGCGCCGGTCTCGGTCGCCCTGCTCAAGGGCCGCTCGAACTACGTCTGCCATTTCCACCTCGAGCGCACCCTGCAGAACGGGCGCCTGACCTCGCGCGACGACGTCGGCCACCTGCGCGAGATCTCGCGCTTCATCAAGATGACGAGCTCGGGCGACAAGGCCGAGCTGGCCAAGGTGCCCGAGACCGCCACCGTCTGGAACCTGGTCACCTCCACGCGCGACACCTGCATGGGCGCCGAATGCCAGTACTACCAGGATTGCTTCGTGATGAAGGCGCGCAGGGAAGCGCAGCAGGCCGATGTCGTGGTGGTCAACCACCACCTGTTCTTCGCCGACGTGGCGCTGAAGGATACCGGCGTGGCCGAGCTGCTGCCGTCGGCCAATACCATCATCTTCGACGAGGCGCACCAGCTGCCCGACGTCGCGACCCTGTTCTTCGGCCAGTCGGTCTCGACCTCGCAAGTGCTGGAACTGTGCCGCGACGTGCTGGCCGAAGGCCTGGCCCATGCGCGCGGCGGCCCGGACTGGGCCAAGGTGGTGACCGTGGTCGAGAAGGCCGCGCGCGACCTGCGCCTGTCCTTCGGCGACGGCAACTTGCGCCTGTCGCTGCCGCAGATCATGCCGACCTCCCAGTTCTTCCCGGCACTTGAAAAGCTCAAAGAAGAAATCGCCGGCATGATCACGGTGCTGGAGGAAAATTCCGCGCGCGCCGAAACCATCGAAGCCTGCCGCGTGCGTGCGCACGAGCTGGCCGCCGCCTTCGAGGCCTGGAAGCCGGACCACAAGGCGCCGGCCAACGAGCAGGCGGTGCTGTGGGCCGAGGCCTTCTCGTCTTCGCTGCAACTGCACAAGACGCCGCTGTCGATCGCGCCGATCTTCGCCAGCCAGAGAGAGGGCACGCCGCGCAGCTGGATCTTCACCTCGGCCACGCTGGCGGTGAAGAACGACTTCAAGCATTTCTCAGACCAGCTGGGACTGACCGGCGAGCCGGCCAAGACCTGGCCCAGCCCGTTCGACTACCAGAACCAGGGCATCCTGTACGTGCCGACCGGCCTGCCCGAGCCGCAGGCGGCCGTGTACACCGACGCGGTGGTCGATGCCGCCTTGCCGGTGATCGAGGCCGCCGGCGGCCGCACCTTCTTCCTGTGCACGACGATCCGCGCCGTCAACAAGGTGGCCGAGCGCCTGCGCGCCGAGTTCGCCGAACGCGGCTGGGATTTCCCGCTGTTCGTGCAGGGCGAGCGCGGCCGTACCGAACTGCTCGATTCCTTCCGCAATGCGGGCAATGCGGTGCTGGTCGGCAGCCAGAGCTTCTGGGAAGGCGTCGACGTGCGCGGCGATGCGCTGTCGCTGGTGATCATCGACAAGCTGCCGTTCGCGCCGCCCGACGATCCGGTGCTGGCCGCGCGCATCGAGGTGATGGAAAAGCAGGGCATGAACGGCTTCATGCACCACCAGCTGCCCGAGGCGATCATCACCCTGAAGCAGGGCGCCGGACGCCTGATCCGCGACGTCGACGACCGCGGCGTGCTGATGATCTGCGATCCGCGCATCATCACCAAGCCGTATGGCCGCCGCATCTGGCAGAGCCTGCCGTCGTTCAAGCGCACCCGGGTGCAGGAAGAGGTGATCCAGTTCTTCCGGCCGGTCGAAGAGGCGGACCAGAGCGCGGCATGAGCGCGGCCTGAGCGGCGTCAGGGCACGATGATCACCTTGCCGATGACCTTGCGCGCCGCCATGTCGTTCAAGGCCTGCGCGGTGTCGGCCAGCGCATAGCGCCGCGACACCAGCGGCCGCAGTTTCCCTTGCGCGATCCAGCCGGTGATGCGCTCCATCGCCGCCAGGTGCGCATCCTGTTCCTTGCGCGTGAAGTCGCCCCAGAACACGCCCACCACCGACGCCCCTTTCAGCAGCATCAGGTTCCACGGCAGGCGCGGGATCTCGCCGGCCGCGAAGCCCACCGCCAGGTGGCGCCCGCGCCAGGCGATCGAGCGCAGCGCCGGTTCGCTGTACTTGCCGCCGACCGGATCGTAGATGACGTCCGGGCCGCGGCCATCGGTGGCGGCGCGCAGCGCTTCGCGCAAGTCCGCGGTTTCATAATTGATCAGCACGTCGGCGCCGTGCACCTTGCACGCCGCCAGCTTCTCGTCGCTGGACGCGGCCGCGATCACGCGCGCGCCGAGGGCCTTGCCGATCTCGATCGCCGCCAGGCCCACGCCGCCGGCCGCGCCCAGCACCAGCATCGTTTCGCCCGGCTGCAAGGCAGCGCGGTCGGCGACCGCGTGGTACGAGGTGCCGTAGGTGAGCGTGATCGCGGCGGCGACGTCGAAGTCCATGTCGTCCGGCATCGGGAGGAAGGCGCTGCCCGGGGCCACGGCCTGCTCGGCGAAGGCGCCGGTGCGGGTGAAACCGATCACGCGCTGGCCGGGGACGAAGCCGCGGACGTCGGCCCCGACGGCGCGCACCACGCCCGCGAACTCGTTGCCCGGCGTGAAGGGAAGGGGAGGACGCACCTGGTATTTGCCCTGGACCGTCAGCACGTCGGGGAAGTTGACGCCGGCCGCCTTCACGTCCACCACGACGTCGCCCGGGCCGGCGACCGGTTCCGGCAAGTCTTCCAGCACCAGGCTGTCTGGTGGTCCCCAAGCGGTGCAGCGTACGGCTTTCATTGCTTCCTCACAGTTTTATTGGCGGGGTTATTGGCGGGGCGAATTATGCCTTAAGAAAGAGAGCGAATCTTCGTCCGCAAGGCCCGTGTCTGCTTGTCCGCCCGCAAAGCCGGCAGGGGTCCGCGCGCTAGAGTCTTGGGATGCGGGCGCCACGCGCGCCGGGACCAGAGGACAAGCATGGCAATTCGTTACGGTTGTTTCTTCAGTTATGCCCACGGCCGACACGCGCTGATGCAGCGCTTCAAGTCGGCCCTGGCCGACGCCCTGCGCTGCTATCTCGAACCCTACTTCGACAACGAAGACGAACTGTTTGTCGATACCGAGCAGTTGGGCGGCGGCGACGATCTCGACCGCAAGATCGCACGCGCCATGTGCGAGAGCGTCTGCATGATCCTCATCTACACGCCCAAGTACGAGGCCCACGCCTATACGCGGCGCGAGTACGAGGCCATGCGCCTGATCGAGGCCGAGCGCGGCAAGTGGTACACGCTGCCGAGCCGCCTGATCATCCCGGTCGTCATGACGCGCCACCCCGAATCCCTGCCGCCCCAGATCAGCGACGCGCGCTTCTATGTCGACTTCTCGCACTACACGATGGCCACGCCCGATCTGATGTCGAATCCAGACTTCTTGCCGGACATTGACAAGATGGTCAAGCGGATTGCAGCCCATTATGCATGTCAAAAAAAGCATACGCCGCTCGACCACGACTGCAACCAATTCGTGCTTCCCGCTGTCCCACCCGAATGGCGCGATGTTCCAGAACTGACGTTTCCAAAAGAATGAGGAGCCATATGGACCAACAAGGTATCTCGCTCCAGCCGCTGGCCACGCCAGGCGCGGTGACGAGCTTCTATGCCTACGAGGGCGGCGCGGCGCGCAATGCCGTGCTCGCGGCGCTGGCGCTGCAGCTGGCGGGTGGGGACGCCGAGGCGCCGGTGCTGGTGATCGACTGGGATCTCGAGGCGCCGGCACTGCATCGCCATTTCGCAGTGCCGGCCGATGAACCGTATGCCGACCTGCCTGTTTCCCTGCATGGCGCCGGGCCGGCGCCCGCGCACCCGGCGGCGCCTGCGGGCGCGCATGCCACCGACGCCGGCGACGCGGCCCGGCCCGGGCTGCTCGAATTCCTCGAGGCTTGCCGCGCCCGGCTGCGCAACACCGCCGGCCGCGGCGAGGAGCTGGCCGACCGCGTGATCGACGGCGTCGGCTGGCAGGCCTATCTCGAGCGCGCCGACGGCCGCCGTCCGCTCTACCTGCTGCGCGCCGGACGCTTCGACGGCAGCTATGCCGAACGCGCCGGCCGGCTCGACTACCCAGCCCTGTTCGACGCCTGCCCGGCGCTGTTCCGCCGCTTCGCGGCGCGCCTGGCGCAGCATTTCGGCCACGTGCTGGTCGCCACCGCCGCCGGGCGCTCGGCCGCCGTCAGCGTGTGCTCGACCCTGGTGCCCGACCGCCTGGTGGGCCTGTTCACGCCGGCGCCGGGCAGCATCGAAGGCATCGAAGGCATGCTGCGGCGCGCCATCGATTACCGCTGCACCCACGAAGAAGAACAGCGTCCGCTGCTGCTCTACCCGCTGGCCTGCACGGCCGACGGCGCGCGCAGCGACCCGCATGCGCGCTGGCGGCGCGGCGATGCGCGCCATGGCCCGGGTTACCAGCCGCGCATCGAGGCGCTGCTGCGCGCCAGCTATGGCTGGTCGCGCGTCAACCTCGACAGCTGGTTCGACGAGACCCAGCTGGCGCTGGCCGACGCCTTGTCCACCGCCGGCCCGGGCGGCGACCGCCGTGCGCTGGCGCGCCATGCCGCGCTGCTGGCCGAATGGCTGGCGCCGGGCCGCTTCCCCTGGCAGTCGCTGACCGAAGTGCGCCTGCGCGCGGCGGTCGCGCAGGCCCGCCGCCAGGCCGGCGGCGACGACATCGGCTCACCGTCGCTGGCCGATCACCTCGGCCGCTTGGGCGAGCTGTGCCGCCGTGAGCGGCGCCGCGACGAAGCCCGCGCCTGCCTCGAAGAAAGCCTGGCCGTGCGCGAACGCCTGCTTGGCGACGACCATGCGGCCACGCGCCAGGCCCGCGTCGCGCTGGCCGCGCTCCTGCTCGACAGCGGCGTCGTGCAAGAGGCGCGCCGCCACTACGACCTGCTGGTCCAGGCCTGCGCGCGCACGGCCGGTCCTGATGCGCCCGAGACGCTGGCGGCGCGCTCGCAGCTGGCGCGGGCGCTGGCCGCGCTGGGCGAGGGCGAGCGCGCGCTGGCGCTGCACGAGCAGGTGGTGTCCACCTGCGAACGCGCGCTCGGCGCCGAACACCTGGTCACGCTCGACTGCCTCGAAGACCTGGCGCATAGCCTGGTGCAGCAGCGCGAATTCGAACGCGCCCGCATCGTGGTCGAACGGGTGCTCGACGCCCGTCGCCGGCGCCAGGGCAGCGAGCATGCCGACACCCTGCGTTGCGGCCAGCGGCTGGCGCTGCTGCTGGGCGAGACGGGCGAACTGGGCAACGCGCGGCGCATGCTCGAATCGGTGTTGCGGGCCCATGAACGTCACGACGGCCTGGACGCCGCCGGCACACTGTCGGCGCGCGAGGCGCTGGCCGAGATCCTGGCGGCGCAGGGCGACCTGGCGGCGGTGCGCAGCATCCAGGAATCGTTGGCGCGCACGCGCGAGCGGCACCTGGGAGCCGGCCATCCCGAAACGCTCAATATGCAGCTGCGGCTGGCCTCCACCCTGGGCCAGCAGGGCGAGGCCGAAGCCGCGCGCCGCCTGCGCGAACAGGTGGCCGAGCTGCGCCAGCACTTGCGCGAGGTCGAAGGCGCGCCGCCGTCCGGCGGCGCCCTGGACGATGCCGTGCAGGTGCAGCTGACACACCAGATGCGGGACCAGATGCGGGCGCACAGCGGGGCATCCGGCTCCAGCCTGTCGCCGGGCGGCGTGGCGCCCGGCCTGTCATCGTCGCCGCCTGCGGCGGACGGCGTTGCAGCGCACGGACAGCATGAACTTGCGGCGCCGCGCGAGCATGCCGAAACCAGTCATGCGGCCGACAACCTGGGCCACAAGCTTACCGAGTTGCAGAACCTGATCGACAGCCGCAGTCCTGAAGAAGCCAGGGCGCTGGCCGACAGCCTGCGCACCTCGGTGCTCAGGCCCAGCGCCGCCCATCCGCTGCGCCGGCGCGGCGCCGCCATGATCAAGCAGGTCTATCTGCAAGAGGGCGACAAGGATGCGCTGTTGTCCTTCACCCAGGACGAAGTGTCGCTGCTCGAAGGGGCCTTGATCGAGGCGGCGCGCGACAATCCGATGGCGATGCGCTGACAGCGCGGGGCGGGCGCTGCGCCAGCCTCGACCCCCGGCATGGTCCGGGCAAGTGCTTGCGCCGGCGCCCGTATGCCGGCGCTCGTATGCCGGTGCCCGTATGCCGGCGCCCGTATGCCCGGATCGCCGGGCGCCGAGCCGCCGACCGGCCCCGCTTGCCCGCAGACCATCAGTCCGCCAGTCCGCCAGTCCGCCAGTCCACCAGTCCACCAGTCCACCAGTCCACCAGTCCACCAGTCCACCAGTCCAACGGGCCGCCGTCCCGCCGAGCCCTTGCCGCGCCAACTTGTCGACTTGCCAGCCCGGATTCACCGGCCCTGGCTCGACGGCATCGAACCGACATCCATTGCGCGGCGCCAGTCCACAGCAGCCTGGCCGGCTTCGCATCGCGCTGCGCCGACTTGCCATCGCTACCGCGCCACCCCCGAATTAACTGCGCGACAAGCAACTTGACAGGACGGCATTGCGTGGTTATCGCCGGGCTTGTCAGCCTGTCCAGTAAACTGTCGCATGGCCGCCGCACTGTTATCAGACGGTTCATCGGCCGTCCCGGATTGTGAAATCCAGGCGTGAATTTCTGCTGCCGGGCGTCGATACAGGCGTTGCTTCGGGTAAAATCTCCGCCATGCGAATCTTGATCAGTAACGATGACGGTTATCTGGCGCCTGGGCTGCAGGCGCTGGCGGACGCGCTCGCGCCGATCGCCGACATCGTCGTCGTCGCACCCGACAGCAATCGCTCGGGCGCCTCGAATTCGCTGACCCTGGACCGGCCGCTGTCGGTCTACAAATCGGCCAACGGCTTCTATTTCACGAATGGCACGCCGACTGACTGCGTGCACATCGCCCTGACCGGCATGTCCGATGCGCCGCCTGACCTGGTGGTTTCCGGCATCAATAATGGCCAGAATATGGGCGACGACACCCTGTACTCCGGCACCGTCGCCGCCGCCACCGAAGCCTTCCTGTTCGGTCTGCCGGCGATCGCCTTCTCGCAGGTGCACGGTGGCTGGGCCCACGTCGATTCGGCCGCCCGCGTCGCGCGCGACATCGTCGAGCGTTTCGCCGCCGGCGGTTTCGACATGCTGCCCAAGCCTTTCCTGCTGAACGTGAACATCCCGAACCTGCCGTACGAGGAGATTGGCCCGCTGACCCCGACCCGCCTCGGACGCCGCCACCAGGCCGAGCCCGTGATCCGCGCGCAGGATCCGCGCGGCCGCGAGATCTTCTGGATCGGCGCTCCCGGCGCCTGCCGCGACGCCGGCGAGGGCACCGACTTCCACGCGACCGCGCAGGGCCGCGTGTCGATCACGCCGCTGCAGATCGACCTGACCCACAAGACCCAGCTGGCCCTGCTGGCGGGAGGGTTGGCATGAAGGATGCGCGACCGAATTTTCCGCTGCCGCTGTCGTCGGTGACGAGCGGCGTGCGCAAGCCCGGCACGCCGGCGCCGGTGCAGACGCCGCAGACCGCCACCCGCAACGCCACCACCTATACCGGCGCCAGGACGCCGCCGTCCCCGAGCCCGGCGCCACGCACGCCAGGCTATGTGCAGGCGGCCAGCAGCGCGCCGGCCGCCCAGCGTTCCGACCTGGCGGCCACCGAGGCGGTGCGCCGCGCGATGGTGGGCCGCGTCGCGCGCCAGGGCGTGCGCGATCCGCAGGTCCTGATGGCGATGGAAACCGTGCCGCGCCACCTGTTCATCGAGCCGGCGATGTCCGGCCAGGCGTATGTCGACGCCTCGCTGCCGATCGGCCATAACCAGACGATTTCCCAGCCCTATATCGTCGCCCGCATGATCGAAGCAATGCGCGAAGCGATGCGTCCCGGCGCCACGCTGGGGAAAGTGCTCGAGATCGGCACCGGCTGCGGCTACCAGGCCGCGGTCCTGTCCTTCGTCGCGAAAGAGGTGTATTCGATCGAGCGCATCAAGCCCTTGCACGAGCTCGCAAAGACCAATCTGCGGCCGCTGCGGATATCGAACCTGCGTTTGCAGTATGGGGATGGTATGCTAGGCTTGCCGCAGGTCGCGCCTTTCGATGGCATCATCCTCGCCGCCGCCGGGCTCGAGGTGCCGCGGGCCCTGCTCGAGCAGCTGGCCATCGGCGCGCATCTCGTGGCGCCGGTCGGCGCCCAGGTGCAGCACCTGCACCGTATTACCCGCACCGGCAAATCCGAGTGGACCAGCGAAACGCTGGAAGCGTGCCACTTCGTGCCGCTGCGCCCAGGCACCATCTGAAACCCAATAGGGGCCGCCAGGCCCGCCGTACGCCGATAAGACAATAGAATGCCAATGACACAAGCACCGCGTTTAGCCCTCCTGACGATCCTCATCGGCCTCGTGGCCGGTTGTTCCACCACCACCCGCCAGGCGCCGGTCGTCGAGCGCCCCGTCACCGCCGCGCCAAGCCGGCCAGCGCCCGCGCGCGTGGAAGAAGCGCCGAAGCAGGACGAGCGCGGCATGTACACCGTGCGCAAGGGCGACACCCTGCTGCGCATCGCGCTCGACTTCGGCCAGAACTACCGCGACCTGGTGACCTGGAACAACCTGGCCAATCCAGACGACATCAAGGTCGGCCAGGTATTGCGCGTGACCCAGCCGGAAGGCGAGCGCAGCGCCAATGTGCAGACCCAGCCGGTGCCGATGCCGCCATCGGCCAGCGTGCCGCGCAAGACCGAACCGCGCGCCGACAAGACCCCTTACAGCGAAGGCAAGGTGGCCACCACCACGCCGCCGGCCACCACCGCGCCGGCCACGCCTGCCGCCCCGGCCGCCAGCGACGAAGCGCGCCTGAGCTGGATGTGGCCGTCGGAAGGCCGCGTCATCGCCACCTTCGACGATGGCCGCAACAAGGGCATCGACATCGCCGGCAAGATGGGCCAGCCGGTGGTTGCCGCCGGCTCGGGCAAGGTAATGTATGCTGGCAGCGGCATCCGCGGTTATGGTAATCTCGTCATCGTCAAGCACAGCAACAGCCTGTTGTCCGCCTATGCCCACAACCGCAAGATCGTGGTCAAGGAGGGCGACAACGTCAGCCGTGGCCAGGTGATCGCCGAGATGGGCGACTCCGACGCTGACGCGGTCAAGTTGCACTTCGAGATTCGTCAGCAGGGCAAGCCGGTCGACCCGACGAGGTTCTTGCCCGTTCGTTAGGAACGGTATGACGCAGCCGCCGCACCCGCTGGACCAGGAGGATACGGACGAATTTCCGGATGAGCCGGAAAGCGGGCGCGCGCATGCCGATGACGATCTCGACCATGCCGACCGCGTCGACGGCGCGGCCGGCGCGGCGGGCGAGGATGCGCTCGCGCGCCACGCCAGCATCGACACGGTCGACGAGCTGCGCAAGGTCTTGCAGGCCGAGCTCGCGACCGACACCACCCAGCACTACCTGAACCAGATCGGCGCCAGGCCGCTCCTCACGGCCGTCGAAGAAGTCCACTTCGCCACCCTGGCCAAGGCCGGCGACTTCGGCGCGCGCCAGAAGATGATCGAGCATAACCTGCGCCTGGTCGTCTCGATCGCCAAGCACTACATCAACCGCGGCGTGGTCCTGCTCGACCTGATCGAGGAGGGCAATATCGGCCTGATGCGCGCCATCGACAAGTTCGAGCCCGAACGCGGCTTTCGCTTTTCGACCTATGCCACCTGGTGGATCCGCCAGAGCATCGAGCGCGCCATCATGAACCAGGCCCGCACCGTGCGCCTGCCGGTGCACATGGTGCGCGAGCTCAACGGCGTGCTGCGCGCCAAATACCATCTCGAAGCCCAGAAGCACGACGGCAAGGAAGCCTCGAGCGAGGACATCGCCAGCCTGGTCGGCCGCCCGGTCGAGGAAGTGCAAGACATATTGACCCTGTCCGAGCACGCGACCTCGCTCGATGCGCCGCTCGACAACGATCCGCAATCGAGCCTGATGGACATGTTGCCCGACGACGGCGAAGGCAGCCCCGACGCCCACGCCGAGCAGCAGGAGGTGGCGCTGCTGGTGCGCGACTGGCTGACCCGGCTGCCGGACAAGCAGCGCCTGGTCGTCACCCGCCGTTTCGGTCTCGACAACGACGATCCGGCCACCCTGGAAACCCTGGCCGAAGAGATGGGCGTGACGCGCGAGCGGGTGCGCCAGATCCAGCAGGAAGCGCTGGTCAAGCTCAAGCGCGCGATGGCGGCGCGCGGCGTAGTGCGCGATTCATTGTTGTAACGGCAACCCTACCAGGTAGCGTCCACTTCGATTCCTTGCTATCATGCCCGCCGGGCCGTTTCGGCCATTTTTCTTTTATGCGCGGCCTTTGAAGCATGCGCCGCCGGCCGGGGCCGGCTCCTGCCTTCACTCCACTTTCTCATCACCATGCAAGAAATCTTCATCGACATCAAATCCCTCGACATGGACGGGCGCGGCGTTGGCCACCTCGAAAACGAGGACGGCTCGCCAGGCAAGGTGATCTTCGTCGAAGGCGCGCTGCCGGGCGAGCGCGTCAGCTTCGAGACGACGCGCAAGAAAAAGAACTGGGAAGCGGGCCGCATGGTCACCCTGCAGCGCGCCTCGTCGATGCGGGTCGAGCCGAAATGCCGGCATTTCGGCTACTGCGGCGGCTGCTCGATGCAGCACCTGGAGCCGAGCGCGCAGGTGGCGATGAAGGGCCGCGTGCTGGAAGACAACCTGTGGCACCTCGGTAAAGTGAAGGCCGAGATGATCATGCGCCCGATGTATGGCCCGACCTGGGATTACCGCTATCGCGCGCGCCTGTCGGTGCGCCACGTGGCGAAGAAGGGTGGGGTCCTGGTGGGCTTCCACGAGCGCGCCTCGTCCTATGTGGCCGACATCACCACCTGCGAGATCCTGCCGGACCACGTCGCGCGCCTGCTGGTGCCGCTGCGCGAGCTGGTCGGCGCCCTGTCGATCTACAACCAGATGCCGCAGATCGAGGTGGCGATCGGCGAAGAGACCACGGTGCTGGTGCTGCGCATCATGGCGCCGCTCACGCCGGCCGACGAGGTGCTGGTCAAGGCCTTCGCCGACAAATGGGAGATCCAGTGGTGGCTGCAGCCGAAGGGCCCGGACACCGCCTATCCGTTCTACCCATTGGGCAAGGAGCTGTATTACACGCTGCCCGAGTTCGGCATCCGCATGCCGTTCAAGCCGACCGACTTCACCCAGGTGAACCATCACATCAACCGCGTGCTGGTGTCGAAGGCGCTGCGCCTGCTCGACGTGCAGCAGGACGACCGCGTGGCCGACCTGTTCTGCGGCCTGGGCAACTTCACCCTGCCGCTGGCGACCCAGGCGCGCGAGGTGGTCGGCATCGAGGGCAGCACGGCGCTCACCACGCGCGCGCTGGACAATGCGAAGGCGAACGGCCTGGCGGAGAAGACCTCGTTCTCGACCCGCAACCTGTTCGAAGTCACCAAGGATGATCTGGTGGCGCTGGGAAAATTCGATCGCATGCTGATCGACCCGCCGCGCGACGGCGCCATGGCCCTGGCGCTGGCGCTGGCCGAACTGCGCGAAACCCACGAAGAGCTGATGCCGCAGCGCATCGTCTACGTCTCGTGCAGCCCGTCGACCTTGGCGCGCGACGCCGGCATCCTGGTGCACAAGGCCGGCTATGTGATGAAGAAGGCGGGCGTGGTGAACATGTTCCCGCACACCTCGCACGTCGAGTCGATCGGCGTGTTCGAGCTGGGAGACAAGCCGGCGCGGCCCGCCGATGGCGCACACTATGTGCCGGCCGACGTGCCCGCGACGCCGGACGCCGCCTGAGGTCCGCAAGCTGCCGCGTTTTGGTAAGCAGCTGTAACGGATGAGCGACACCGTACAGACCGCGCTATCCATCTCGGTTTTACTGTTGGGAAACAGAGGTGCGTATGGACACTACCAAACACGGCAATAACGACGAGCATTATGGCGGACGCTTCTGGCGCTTTTCCCAGGAGCTGCTGGTCGTCGCCGCATCGGATGGGACGATCGAGGCGGTCAATCCGGCATGGAGCAAGCTGCTGGGCTATGCCGACGACGAGATCCTCGGCCGGAAGTTCATCGAGTTCACCCATCCCGCCGACCTCGATGCGACGCTGGCCGCGTTCGCGGGCATCCTCGAGCGGCCGCTGGCGACGCCCTATGAATACCGCTTCCGCCACCGGGACGGTTCATGGCGCTGGTTCGGCTGGACCGGCGCCTTCGAAGAGGGCAAGGTGTATGCCGCCGGGCGCGACCTGACGCACGAGCACCGGCGCGAGAAGGCCTTGCAGGACGCCGAGGACTTTACCCGCCTGGCCCTGCATTCGGTGGGCGGCGTCGGCATCTGGACCGCCGACCTGCAGGCGCGCACCTATGTCTGCGACGCCGCGATCGCCGACCTGTATGGGGTCGATCCGGTGCGCGCCGCCGGCGGCTTGCCGGCCGAGGAAATCATGGCCAACATCCATCCGGACGATCGCCCGGCATTGATGACCGAGATCGCGGACAGCCTCACCTCGGGCAAGGACGCCAATTTCGAGTACCGCCTGCGGCATCCGAATGGCGTCGTGCGCTGGGTGCATTCGCGCTGGCGCACCTATCTCGACGAACATGGGCAGCCGCTGCGCCGCACCGGCGTCGGGATCGAGACGACGGCCCAGCGCCACCTGGAGGAGCAGCTGCGCCAGGCCCAGAAGATGGAGGCCGTGGGGCAGCTCACCGGCGGCCTGGCCCACGACTTCAATAACCTGCTGGCCGGGATCACCGGCGCGCTCGACCTGATGCAGATCCGGATGCGCCAGGGGCGCTTCGGCGACTTCGAGCGTTACGTCGCGGTGGCGCAGGGCGCCGCCCGGCGCGCCGCCGCGCTTACGCACCGCCTGCTGGCCTTCTCGCGGCGCCAGACGCTGGCCCCGACGCCGGTCGACGTCAATGCGCTGGTGTCCGGCATGGAAGAGCTGATCAGGCGCACCATCGGGCCCCAGGTCACGCTCGAGGTGGTTGGCGCGGTGGGACTGTGGCCGACGCTGGTCGATGCCGGCCAGCTCGAGAACGCCTTGCTGAACCTGTGCATCAACGCGCGCGACGCCATGCCCGACGGCGGCCGCATCACGATCGAGACCGCCAACAAATGGCTCGACTATTCGGCCTCGAGGGCGCACGACATCCCGGAAGGCCAGTACTTGTCTCTTTGCGTGACCGATACCGGCGCCGGCATGACGCCGGAGATCGTGGCCAGGGTGTTCGAACCCTTCTTCACCACCAAGCCGATGGGCGAGGGCACGGGCCTGGGCCTGTCGATGATCCACGGTTTCGCGCGCCAGTCGGGCGGCCAGGTGCGCATCTATTCCGAGGTGGGGGAGGGCACCACCGTCTGCCTCTACCTGCCGCGCTATTATGGCGAGCTCAAGCCGGAAGACATCGGCTTGCCGCCGGCGCCGCAAGCGCCGGCCGGCCAGGGCGAGACGGTGCTGGTGGTCGACGACGAGCCGTCGGTGCGCATGCTGGTGACCGAGGTGCTGGAAGACCTGGGTTACGTGGCGCTCGAAGCGGCCGACAGCGTGGCCGGACTCAAGCTGCTGCAGTCCGATACGCGCATCGACCTGCTGGTGACCGATGTCGGCCTGCCTGGCGGCATGAACGGTCGCCAGATGGCGGAAGCCGGCATCGAGCGCAGGCCGGAGCTGAAGGTGTTGTTCATCACCGGCTATGCCGAGAACAGCCTGATCGGCAACGGCCACCTGATGCCAGGCATGCAGGTGCTGACCAAGCCGTTCGCGGTGGACGCGCTGGCGGTGCGGATCAAGGAGCTGGTCGAGGCGCGCTGACGCGTCCGGCCGCCGAGACATCGGAAGGAATGAAATGAAGGAATTCACCCGGCGGCTCGCCGACTGGCTGGCCGCCGCGGTGGCGACCGCGGCCGTTGCCAGCGTCGTGCAGACGCAGATCAATCTCGGCGAACTCAGCGCGCTCGGCGCGTCGATCGGCCTGGCGGACCGGCTTCGGGTCACACTGGGCGACCTGGCCGGCTTTGGCGCGGTCATGACCGGCATCGCGCTGGTCGCGCTGTTGCCGGCGTTCGGCGCCGGGCACCTGCTGGCGCGGCGCGCACCGTCGCCATGGCGCGCCGCCATCTTCGCGCTGGCGGCGGTCGTCGCCCTGTGGGTGGCGTTCTGGCTGATGCTGCACGTGATTCCCATGCCGGCCATCGCCGCGACCCGCGGCGGCGCCGATCACGCCTTGATGGCCGCGACGGGTATCGTCGGCGGCCTGCTGTACGCCCGCATGAGCGCGCCGGCGCGCGGCCCGGGCGATCCGCGGCGCCATGCCGCGCTGGCGGCCATGCTGGCGCTGGTCCCGGCGCTGCTGTTCCTGGTGACGTCGCCCGGCGCCGCCGGGCGCCCCGATGCGGTCGATCCGGCCAGCTACCGCATCGAGACGGTCGCGCGGGGACTCGAGCGGCCATGGTCGCTGGCCTTCCTGCCGGACGGCCGCATGCTGGTCACCGAGATGGGCGGACGCCTGCTGGCGATCGGCGCCGACGGCGCATCGACGCCGATCGCGACGGATGGCCTGCCGCCTGTGTTCCAGCGCGGCGGCACCATCGGCCTGATGGACGTCGCCCCCGACCCCGCATTCGCGCGCAATGGCTTGCTGTACCTGACGATGGGCCATGGCGCGGAGGGCGCCAATGGCACGCGCCTGGTGCGGGCCAGGCTGCGGAATGACCGTCTGGAAGACGTCCGGATCCTGTTCAGTTCCACGCCCAAGCCGCGCGCCGGCAATAACGGCGGCCGCATCGCTTTCCTGCCCGACGGCACGCTGGCGCTGACGGTCGGCGACGGCAACTGGCGCCGCGAAGAGGCGCAGAACCCCGCCAACCACCTGGGCACCGTCGTAAGGCTCGACCGCGACGGCAGGGCGCCGGCCGACAATCCCTTCGTCAATCGCCCCGGCGCCGCGCCCGAGGTCTACAGCCTCGGTCACCGCAACCCGCAGGGCATCGCCGTCGACCCAGGCACGGGCGAATTGCTGCTCACCGAGCATGGCGCGCGCGGCGGCGACGAGATCAACCGCATCGTGGCCGGCAAGAACTACGGCTGGCCGCTGGTCACGGCCGGCATCGATTACCCGTTCGGCCGCGTCACGCCGTTCAGCCGCCTGGCCGGCTTCGAGGCGCCGCTGCTGGAATGGACGCCGTCGATCGCACCTAGCGGCCTGGCCGTCTACGATGGCGCATTGTTTCCAGAATGGCGTGGCGACCTGCTGGTGCCGGCGCTGCGAGGTCGCGCCCTGCACCGCGTCGTGCGCGATGGCGGCAGGATCGTCGGGCAGCAGACCTTGTTGGCAGAATTGAATCAGCGCCTGCGCGACGTCAAGGTCGGCCGGGATGGCGCGATCTACGTCCTGACGGATGGCCTGGACGCCCGCCTGCTGCGTTTGAGCCAGCCATAAAAAAACCGGCCGCGAAGGCCGGTTTTCTTTTGGAGACGCGATCGATCAGTCGTCGCCGCCCACGATGCCCAGCAGGCGCAGCAGGCTGGTGAAGATGTTGAACACGTTCAGGTAGATCGACAGGGTGGCGGTGACGTAGTTGGTTTCGCCGCCGTTGACGATGCGCTGCACGTCATACAGGATGAAGGCCGAGAAGATGCCGATCGCCAGGACCGAGATCACGATCGACAGCACCGACATCTGCAGGAAGATGTTGGCGACGACCGCCAGCAGCAGTACGACGACACCGGCCATCAGCCAGCTGCCCATGCCCGAGAAGTCGCGCTTGGTGGTGGTGGCGATGCTGGCCATCACGGCGAACACGGCCGCGGTGCCGCCGAAGGCGGTCATGATCAGGCTGGCGCCGTTCGAGTAATTGAGCGTGTGGGTCAGCAGCGGGGCCAGCATCATGCCCATGAAGAAGGTGAAGCCGAGCAGCAGGGCCACGCCCAGGCCGGAATCCTTGTTCTTTTCGATGGCCCACATGAAGCCGAAGGCAACCGCGAGGAAGATCACGAAGCCCATGATGCCGGTGAAGGCGATGCCGAAAGACATGCCGGCGACCGCGCCGAGCACGGTAGGAATCATCGACAGCGCCAGCAGCCAATACGTGTTGCGTAACACTTTGTTACGCGTGGCCTGACCACCTTTGCTCAGGTCGATGGTACTTTGCTGTTGGGTACTAGGGTACATATAGTGCCTCCGGTTAGATAAATGGTACGTGCGAGTGCTACGCAAGGTACGTCAGCTTGATCCTATCGCATCTTTCTTAACTGAAGATGAAGAAAGGCCCACATCGGACGGACTTTTCCGCCACTGTAACACCATGCTTGCCACGACCGCAATATCGGATATCTGGGGCAGGTATGGTAAAATTAAAGGTTGATTGAGTCCCAAAGTTCAAACGAATTTCTCAGTTCAAAACCTTTCTTTTATTGGAGTTTTCTCATGGCAATCGAACGCACCCTGTCCATCATCAAGCCGGACGCAGTTGCAAAAAACGTGATCGGCAAAATCTATAGCCGTTTCGAAGAAGCCGGCCTGAAGATCGTGGCTGCCCGCATGGTGCAACTGTCGCGCGCTGAAGCCGAAGGCTTCTACGCAGTGCACGCTGCGCGTCCGTTCTTCAAGGACCTGGTCGACTTCATGATCTCGGGTCCGGTGATGATCCAGGTGCTGGAAGGCGAAGGCGCGATCCTGAAAAACCGCGACCTGATGGGCGCTACCGATCCGAAGAAGGCCGACGCCGGCACCATCCGCGCCGACTTCGCCGACTCGATCGACGCCAACGCCGTTCACGGTTCGGACGCTGCCGAAACCGCCGCTGTGGAAATCGCTTACTACTTCCCGGCGCTGAACGTCTACTCGCGTTAATTAGTAAGGGGGAGCGCAGTCCGGGCGTTCCCCGGATCGATTCCCCCGGACTAATAGGAGCCTTTCCTGGCAGGTGGGGGGAAGCTGATAGCGATGCATGGCAAGTGTGGGCAAGGCGCGAGGAGGCCGCATGGCTAGCCATGCAACGACGAGCAACGCCGCCCACGCTTGCCAGGCGCGCTAGCAGCGACTACCACCTGCTAGGGAAGGCTCCAAATGAGTAACCTGCTCGCCTGCGCCCCCGGGGCGATGCGAGCAGGTTCAGGAATATAGGATTACGACATGACAACTCTCACCAATCTGCTGGACTTTGATCCCGCGCAACTCGTCGCCTACTGCGCCGACTTGGGTGAGAAACCGTTCCGCGCCAAGCAACTGCAGCGCTGGATACACCAGTTCGGCGCGTCGGATTTCGACAGCATGACCGACCTGGCCAAGTCGCTGCGCGAAAAGCTGAAGTCGCGCGCCGAAGTGCGTGCGCCGGCCATCGTGAGCGACAAGACGGCCAGCGACGGCACCCGCAAATGGCTGGTCGACGTCGGCAACGGCAACGCGGTCGAGACCGTGTTCATCCCGGAAGAAAACCGCGGCACGCTGTGCATTTCCACGCAAGCCGGCTGCGCCGTCAACTGCCGCTTCTGCTCGACCGGCAAGCAGGGCTTCAACCGCAACCTGACGGTCGCCGAGATCATCGGCCAGCTGTGGATGGCCGAGTTCGAACTGCGCCGTACCAAGGGCATCGAACCGGGCCCGAAAGGCGAGCGCCAGATCACCAACGTGGTGATGATGGGCATGGGCGAGCCGCTGCTCAATTACGAGCCGACCGTCACCGCGCTCAAGATGATGCTCGACGATAACGCCTACGGCCTGTCGCGCCGCCGCGTGACCCTGTCGACCTCGGGCGTGGTGCCGAATATCGACAAGCTGTCGCAAGACGTGCCGGTGGCCATGGCCGTGTCGCTGCACGCCTCGAACGATGCGCTGCGCGACATCCTGGTGCCGCTGAATAAAAAATATCCGCTGCGCGAGCTGATGGCCGCCTGCAAGCGCTATCTCGAATTCGCGCCGCGCGACTTCATCACCTTCGAGTACTGCATGCTCGACGGCTTCAACGACAGCGACGAGCACGCGCGCGAACTGATCGCGCTGGTGAACGATCCGGTGGTGGGCGTGAACTGCAAGTTCAACCTGATCCCGTTCAACCCGTTCCCCGAGTCGGGCCTGACCCGCTCCAAGAACCCGCGCATCAAGGCCTTCGCCGAAGTCCTGATGAACGCCGGCATCGTGACCACCGTGCGCAAGACGCGCGGCGACGACATCGACGCCGCCTGCGGCCAGCTGGCGGGCGAGGTCAAGGACCGCACCCGCGTGGCCGAGCGCATGGAAAAGATGGCCGAGTACCAGAAGAAATTCGGCGCCGATTTCGGCCGCATCGTGGAGATCCCGACCTGATGAAATTCGCCGCCGCCTGGCTCGCATTCGCATCGACCCTGTCCCTCGCTTTGCTGGCCGGTTGCGCCGGCACGGGGGCGGGCGGCGCGACGACCACGCGCGACGGCGAACTCAAGACCGCCTCGGACCAGACCGCGCTGGAAAAGCGCGCCTCGATCCGGGTGCAGCTGGCGGTCGGCTACTACCAGGAGGGCAAGCACGAGATCGCCCTCGACGAAGTCAAGCAGGCGCTGGCGGCCGATCCGAACTACGCCGACGCCTATGGCCTGCGGGCCCTGATCTATACCTCGATGGGTCAGTTCCCGCTGGCCGACGAAAACCATCGCCACGCGCTGCGCCTCGAACCGGGCAATCCCGAGTTCGCGAACAACTATGGCACCTTCCTGTGCCAGTCGGTGAACAAGCCGCTCGACGCGCTGCGCTATTTCGACGCCGCCCTCAAGAATCCCGCCTACCAGACGCCGCTCTCCGCGCTGGTCAATGCGGGTGCGTGCAGCATCAAGAACCGGAATGTCGACGCGGCCGAGCGCTACCTGCTCGAAGCCCTGCGTTTGAGCCCGGCGCTGCCGGCCGTGAATGCCGGCCTGGCGCGGGTGTACTACGAGCGGCGCGACATGCAGCGCGCCGGTTTTTTCGTGAATCGCCTGATCGAGACGGCCAGCATCGAGACACTGCCGGCCGACGCGCTCTGGCTCGCGCTGCGCGTGCAGCGCAAGCTGGGCGACCGGACCCATGAGGCGACGCTCGCGGCCCAGCTGCGCCGGCGTTTCCCGGGTTCGCCCGAATACGCGGCGTTCGAGCGCGGCGCGTTCGACGAGTAAGCACAAGAACAAGCTCAACTAGAAGCTCACACGGACAAGGACGAGGACAATGAACGAGCAAGCAGATCAGCCGGCTACGCCAGGCAACCAGCCCGGCATCCCTGGCAAGACCCTGCAATCCCAGCGCGAAGCGATGGGCTGGAGTGTGGAACAGGTGGCGGACCAGCTGAAGCTGGCCCCGCGCCAGGTGGTGGCCCTGGAAGCCGGCGATTACGCTTCACTGCCGAGCCCGGCCGTGACACGCGGCTTCGTGCGCGTCTATGCCAAGCTGCTCAAGATCGACGCCGCGCCGCTGGTGTCGATGATCGAACTGAACATGCCGCCGGAAGCCCAGGCCGGCGCGCCCATCAACACCGGCGCCGTGCGCCGCGAACAGCGTCCGGCCACGTTCTCCGAGACCCGCTTTCCGATCGCCGGCCGCCGCAACCGCCTGCCGCTGGGCTGGATCGCCGCCGCCGTGGTGGTGGCCGGCGCCGCCGTTGCGGCCTGGCAGTTCGACCTGATTCCGAACTTGCAGCGCGACGGCCAGGCGGGCGACGCCACGGTGCTCGAGAACCCGGCCGCCGGCGTCGTCGCGCCAGGCTCGGCGCCCGCGGCCGGCGCCCAGCAAGGCCTGATCAATCCATCGGTGCCGTTGATCTCGGTGCCGGCGCCGGCTGGCGAAACTGCGCCGCCAGCGGCAGCGCCCGGTTCGGCGCCGGGCGCCGCGCCGGCCACCCCGACCGCACCGGTGCCGGCCGTCCCGCCGCCGGCCAATGCGCCGGCCAATGCGCCGGCCAATGCACCGGCGGCGGGAACGTCGAGCGCGGCCGCGCCTGGCGTGACGCCGGCCCCGAACATCTCGACCGCTGCCGCACCGGTCACCGCCGTGGCCCCCGCCGCCGGCGCCAACACCCTGGTGCTGAACGTGCGCGAGGATTCCTGGATCGAAGTGCGTCCGAGCGCCGGCGGCCGTCCGCTGATCTCGCGCCTGGTCAAGGGCGGCAGCACCGAGTCGGTCGAGCTGAGCGGCCCGGCGACCCTGGTGGTCGGGGCCCCTGGCGGCGTGACCGCGACCCTGCGCGGCGCCAACGTCGCGCTGCCGCAGCAGTCGGGCCGCACCATCGCGCGCGTGGCGCTGAAATAAGCTGAAGCTGGAATACACCAAATGAATTCGTTGAACGAAGCCTGCACTCCTGAAGCCATACCGTCCGGCCCGCTGGCGCGCCGCGCCAGCCGCAAGGTGGCCGTCTCGCACGGCCAGCGCACGGTCTGGGTGGGCGGCGACGCCCCGGTGGTGGTGCAGTCGATGACCAATACCGATACCGCCGACGCGATCGGCACCGCGATCCAGGTCAAGGAGCTGGCGCGCGCCGGTTCCGAGATCGTGCGCATCACGGTCGACACCCCGGCGGCAGCCGCCGCCGTGCCGGCGATCCGCGAACAGCTCGACCGCATGGAAGTCGACGTGCCGCTGGTGGGCGACTTCCACTACAACGGCCACCTGCTGCTGCGCGACTATCCGGAATGCGCGCAGGCGCTGTCGAAATACCGCATCAATCCGGGCAATGTGGGGCAGGGCGCCAAGCGCGACACCCAGTTCGCCCAGATGATCGAGATCGCCGCCAGGTACGACAAGCCGGTCCGCATCGGCGTCAACTGGGGCAGTCTGGATCAAACGCTGCTGGCCCGCATCATGGACGAGAACGCCGCGCGCGCCAATCCGTGGAGCGCCCAGGCGGTGATGTACGAAGCGCTGATCACATCGGCGATCGAGAACGCCGTGCGCGCCGAAGAAGTCGGCCTGGCGCGCGACAAGATCATCCTGTCGTGCAAGGTGTCGGGCGTGCAAGACCTGATCGCGGTCTACCGCGAACTGGCGCGCCGCTGCGATTATCCGCTGCACCTGGGACTGACCGAGGCCGGCATGGGCAGCAAGGGCATCGTCGCCTCGACCGCGGCGCTGTCGGTGCTGCTGCAAGAGGGCATCGGCGACACCATCCGCATCTCGCTGACGCCGGAACCGGGCGGCGACCGCACCAGGGAGGTCGTGGTTGGCCAGGAAATCCTGCAGACCATGGGCCTGCGCAAGTTCACCCCGATGGTGATCGCCTGCCCGGGCTGCGGCCGCACGACCTCGACCGTGTTCCAGGAGCTGGCCGACAACATCCAGAGCTTCTTGCGCGAGCAGATGCCTGAATGGAAGAAAACGTATCCGGGCGTGGAGGCGATGAACGTGGCCGTGATGGGCTGCATCGTCAACGGTCCGGGCGAATCGAAGCACGCGAACATCGGCATCAGCCTGCCGGGCACCGGCGAATCGCCGGCCGCCCCGGTGTTCGTCGACGGCCAGAAATTCGCGACCCTGCGCGGCGAGCGCATCGTCGATGAGTTCAAGACCATCGTGCTCGATTATGTGAAGAAGAATTACGGGCGAGCCGGGGTTTCGAGCGACATGTCGCTCGCCGGCGCAGCGACCCAGGCGTAAGCCTGGGGCTGGGAGAGCTGGCCGACCTGCGCCCACGAGCAGCGCCAAGAATTGAGAAAGAAAACCATGTCCAAACCAGAAAAAATCGTCGCCATCAAAGGCATGAACGACATCCTGCCGCAAGACGCGCCGCTGTGGGAGCTGTTCGAGAACACCACCGAAACGATCCTGAAGAGCTACGGCTACCAGAAGATCGTGACCCCGATCGTCGAGCAGACCGCTTTGTTCTCGCGCGCCATCGGCGCCGTCACCGACATCGTCGAGAAGGAGATGTATTCCTTCGAAGACTCGATGAACGGCGACCAGCTGACCCTGCGTCCGGAAGGCACGGCCAGCGTCGTGCGCGCCGTGCTCGAGCACAACCTGGTCTACGACGGCCCGCGCCGCCTGTGGTACAAGGGCCCGATGTTCCGCCACGAGCGCCCGCAGCGCGGCCGCTACCGCCAGTTCTTCCAGTTCGGCGCCGAAGCGATCGGCTTCTCGGGCCCGGACATCGACGCCGAGATGATCATGATGTCGCGCCGCCTGTGGGATGACCTGGGCCTGCAGAACGTGCGCCTCGAGCTGAACTCGATCGGCAACGCCGAAGAGCGCAACCGCCACCGCGCCGACCTGATCGCCTATCTCGAAAAACACGAAGACATCCTCGACGCCGAGGCCAAGCGCCGCCTGCACAGCAATCCGCTGCGCATCCTGGACACCAAGAACCCGGCGATGCAGGAGATGGTCAATGCCGCCCCGCGCCTGCTGGACTACCTGGGCGAAGAGTCGCTGGCCCACTTCAACGGCGTCAAGGCGCTGCTGGACAAGAACGCGGTGCAGTACACCGTCAACCCGCGCCTGGTGCGCGGCCTGGACTACTACAACCGCACCGTGTTCGAATGGGTCACCGACGAGCTGGGCGCCCAGGGCACGATCTGCGCCGGCGGCCGCTACGATCCGCTGATCGAAACCTTCGGCGGCAAGCCGACCCCGGCGGTCGGTTTCGCGATGGGCATGGAACGCATCATCGAGCTCATGAAAGGGTTGGGCGAACCGGCCGAGCCGAACGTGTGCGACGTGTACATGGTCCACCAGGGAGAAGAGGCCCAGCTGCAGTCCTTCATCCTGGCCGAGCGGATTCGGGATGCCGGCCTGGATGTTGTGTTACATTGCGCAACGCCAACAGGTGCTGGCAGCTTCAAGAGCCAGATGAAGAAGGCCGATGGCAGCGGCGCCGCCTTTGCCGTCATCATCGGCCAGGACGAGATCGCGAACAATGCCGCGCAAGTGAAGACCATGCGCGGCGAAGTGGGCGAGCAGCAGCAGGCCGCCGTGCCGTTCGAGGAAGTGGTCGACTACCTGGTCGACCAGATCGTCGGCAGTCACGACCACGACCACGGCCACGACCACGATCACGTGCACTACCACCCGTAACCGGCGTTCGGCACCACCAATCAACCATTTAATACAAGAATACGCACATGGCATACGATCACCAGGAACAGGAACAGCTTGATTCCTTCAAGGCGTTCTGGTCGCAGTACGGCAACATCATCATCTGGGTCCTGATTCTCGCGCTCGGCTCCTACGCCGGCTGGAATTACTGGAAAACCCACCAGCGCAACAAGTCGGTCGAGGCGTCGGCGCTGTATGACGAGCTGCAGACCTCGCTGCTGGCGAACGACAATGCCAAGGTGCAGCGCGTGGCGGGCGATATCCGCGCCAAGTACGAATCGTCGGCCTATGCCCCGATGGCGGCGCTGGCGGCGGCCAAGACCGCCTTCGAAGCGAACGACCTCAAGACCGCCAAGGAGCAGCTGCAGTGGGCGGCCGAGCACGGCAACGACGAATACAAGTCGATCGCCAACCTGCGCCTGGCCGGCGTGCTGCTCGACGAAAAGGCATTCGACGAAGCGCTGAAGGTCTTGAATGGCAAATTCCTGCCGCAGTTCACCTCGGAAGTGAACGACCGCAAGGGCGACGTGCTGGTCGCGCAGAACAAGCTGAACGAAGCGCGCGCGGCCTATGTCGCGGCGATCGCCGCGATGGATCCGAACGCGCCGGGCCGCCAGTTGGTGCAGATCAAGCTCGAAGCGATCGGCGGCACGGTGCCGGCCGACAAGAAATCGGAACAAGAAAAAGCTGCCGAGCAAAAGGCAGCCGCGTAATCCTCCCCCATGAGAGGGCCCGCGCACGCCTGACGGCGGCGCGGGCCTTGCGTCCTCTATAGTCCAGGAACAAGGTAGAACAAAATGCGTATTTGCAGCAAGCTTGTTGGTGTCGGCGTACTGGCCCTGATGACGGGTTGCTCGACCCTCAATTCGCTCAATCCATTCGCGTCGGATAAGAAGGGCGACCAGCCGGCCAAGCTGGTCGAGCTGAAAGGCAGCATGGCCGTGCGCACCGCATGGAAACTTGATATCGGCAAGGCGCGCGGCTACACCTTCTCGCCTGCGCTGACCGGCAACACGGTGGTCGTGGCCGGCGCCGACGGCGCCATCGCGCGCGTCGAAGCCGAGAGCGGCAAGCAACTGTGGCGCATCAAGGCCGACACCGAACTGTCGGCCGGCGTCGGCACCGACGGCAACCTGATCGTGGTCGGCGGCGACAAGGGCCAGCTGCTGGCCTTCGACATGGACGGCAAGGCGCTGTGGAAGACCCAGCTGTCGAGCGAGATCCTGTCGGCGCCGGTGGTGTCGCAAGGCATCGTGGTGGCGCGCTCGATCGACAACCGCATCGTCGGCATCGATGCCGCCAACGGCAACAAGAAGTGGACCGTGCAAAAAGTCGCGCCGCCGCTCACCCTGCGCAATGCGCCGGGCATGATCGTGGCCGGGACCGACGTCATCGTGGCCCAGCCGGGCGGCAAGCTGTCGTCGATGATCCTGGCCACCGGCGCGCCGCGCTGGGACGTCGAGGTCGGCGTCTCGCGCGGCGCCACCGAACTGGAACGCGTGACCGACATCGGCGGCGCGCCGGTGCTGTTCGAGAACGAGGTGTGCGCCGCGTCCTACCAGGGCCGCGTAGGCTGCTTCGACCTGGTCACCGGTTCGGCGAAGTGGACGCGCGACCTGTCGTCCGATGCCGGCGTCGCCGTCGACCAGCTGTACGTGTTCGCACCGGACGACAAGGGCGCCCTGCATGCCTTCACCCGCGACACGGGTTCTTCCAGCTGGAAGAACGACAAGCTGGCCTTCCGCCGCCTGTCGACCCCGCTGTCGTATGGCCGCGCCGTCGCGGTCGGCGACTTCGAAGGCTATGTGCACTTCCTGTCGCGCGAGGACGGATCTTTCCTGGCGCGCGCAGCGACCGATGGCAGCCCGATCATGGGCACGCCGCTGGTGGCCGGCACGAACCTGATTTTTCAAACACAAAATGGAACTGTGACCGCGATCGCGGTCGAATAGAATAAAACATGAAGCCGGTAATCGCACTCGTAGGTCGTCCCAACGTCGGGAAATCGACCTTATTTAACCGCCTGACCCGTTCGCGTGACGCGCTGGTGGCCGACCTCCCTGGCCTGACGCGCGACCGCCACTATGGCGAAGGCCGGATTGGCGAACGGCCATTCCTGGTCATCGACACGGGCGGTTTCGAGCCGGTCGCCAAAGAAGGCATCATGCATGAAATGGCGCTGCAGACGCGCCAGGCCGTGGCCGAGGCCGACGTGGTCGTGTTCATCGTGGACGGCCGCCAGGGCCTGACCCCGCACGACAAGACCATCACCGATTACCTGCGCAAGAGTGGCCGCAAGGTCATGCTGGTGGTGAACAAGTCGGAAGGCATGAAGTACACCTCCGTCACCGCCGACTTCTATGAACTCGGCATGGGCGACCCGTACGTGATCTCCGCCGCCCATGGCGACGGCGTGCACGACCTGGTCAACGAGGCGCTCGACATCGCCTTCGCCCAGCGCCCCGACGAACCGGAAGAGCTGGAACCGGCCGATCACGGCTTCAAGATCGCCATCGTCGGCCGCCCGAACGTCGGCAAGTCGACCCTGATCAATACCCTGGTCGGCGAGCAGCGCGTAATCGCCTTCGACATGCCGGGTACCACCCGCGATGCGATCGAAGTGCCGTTCGAGCGCGACGGCAAGAAGTACACGCTGATCGACACCGCCGGCATCCGCCGCCGCGGCAAGATTTTCGAGGCTATCGAGAAATTCTCCGTGGTCAAGACCATGCAGTCGATCTCGGATGCCAACGTCGTCATCCTGCTGCTCGACGCCCAGCAAGATATTTCCGAGCAAGATGCCCACATCGCCGGCTTCATCCTGGAATCGGGCAGGGCGCTGGTGGTGGCCGTCAACAAGTGGGACGGCCTGCAAACCGACCAGCGCGACCAGGTCAAGAACGACCTCGACCGTAAGCTGGACTTCCTGGGCTTCGCCAAGACCCACTTCGTCTCGGCGCTGCGCGGCACCGGCATCAGCCAGCTGCTCAAGTCGGTGGAGTCGGCGTATGCCGCCGCGACGGCCAACCTGTCGACGCCGCGCCTGACGCGCGCGCTGCAGGAGGCGGTCGAGAAGCAGGAGCCGAAGCGCAAGGGCACCTCGCGTCCGAAGATGCGCTATGCCCACCAGGGCGGTCAGAATCCGCCGATCATCGTCATCCACGGCAATGCGCTGGAGGGGATCACCGAGCCTTATAAGCGCTATCTGGAAAAGCATTTCCGTGACACGTTCAACCTGGTCGGCACCCCGCTCAGGATCGAGCTGCGCAGCGGGAAAAATCCGTTCGCAAAAGACTGAATTGTTTAGGCTGAAAGTCGTAGCAGTACGACAAAAAGCGGCAAAACAGGTTACAGTAGGCTTAGGGCTGCATTCGCTCACGCAGAATATGGCTCTAACTACTTGAAAACCGGCAAATCGCCTCAAACTTTTAACTACAACAACATTACGGAGCTGTTATGAGCAACAAAGGGCAACTGTTACAAGACCCATTCCTCAACGCCTTGCGCAAGGAACACGTCCCTGTCTCGATCTACCTCGTCAACGGTATCAAACTCCAGGGTCATATCGAATCCTTCGACCAATACGTCGTTTTGCTTCGTAATACCGTGACCCAGATGGTCTACAAGCATGCCATTTCCACTGTCGTGCCGGCCCGTGCCGTCAACCTTAACCTCGACTCCAACGAAGCCGAGTAAGGCCGATGGCTGACGCCCCCGGCACTCCAACCCTGCGCGCAGCGCTGGTCGGCATCGACTTCGGGACTGGCGACTTCGCCGCCAGTCTCGATGAGCTGTCGCTGCTTGCGCGCTCCGCCGGCGCCGATCCGATCACCACGATCACGGCGAAGCGCAGCAGCCCGGACCCCGCGCATTTCGTCGGCAGCGGCAAGGCCGACGAAATCGCCCTCGACGCCAAGGCCCTTGGCGCCGAGATCGTCATCTTCAACCACGCTCTCTCTCCCGCCCAGCAGCGCAACCTGGAGCGTCGCCTCCAGCTGCGCGTGATCGACCGCACCAGCCTGATCCTCGATATCTTCGCCCAGCGCGCCAAGAGCCACGAGGGTAAGCTCCAGGTCGAGCTCGCTCAACTGCAGCACCTGGCCACGCGCCTGATCCGCGGCTGGACCCACCTGGAACGTCAAAAGGGCGGTATCGGCCTGCGCGGTCCGGGTGAAACCCAGCTCGAGACCGACCGCCGCCTGATCGGCGAGCGGGTCAAGATGCTGCGCGCGCGCCTCGGCAAATTGCGCAAGCAGCACGAGACCCAGCGCCGCCAGCGCGGACGCAACAAGACCTTCTCGGTGTCGCTCGTCGGTTATACCAATGCCGGCAAGTCGACCCTGTTCAACACGCTGACGAAAGCCGGCGTGTATGTGGCGAACCAGCTGTTCGCGACCCTCGACACCACCAGCCGCCGCATGTACCTGGGCGACGAGGTGGGCAGCGTCGTGATCTCGGACACCGTCGGTTTCGTGCGCGAGCTGCCGCACCAGCTGGTGGCGGCGTTTCGCGCCACGCTGGAAGAAACCATCCATGCCGACCTCTTGCTGCATGTGGTCGACAGCGCCTCCCCGACGCGCATGGAGCAGGTCGAACAGGTCAATGAAGTCTTGCGCGAGATTGGCGCAGATCATGTTCCGCAAATTTTGGTGTGGAACAAGATCGATGCCGCCGGGCTGGAACCTGGGGTCGAGCGTGATGAGTATGATAAGATCAACCGGGTTTTCATCAGCGCCCACAGTGGCGCCGGCCTGGATCTGCTGCGTTCGGCAATCGCCGAGGCGGCCAAGTCCGCGCCGGGCCCAGGCGGGTACAGCAACCCAGAAAACGAAGAGCACGACGAAGCCTTCGGGCTCGCCGAGGAAGACGCGTCGGTGGACGCGCACCCCGGCGGTCTTGCCGACAATATGCCAACTTCCACCCATGTCAGGCCCAACTAGCCTATGCTTGTTTCTCTACTAAAAAGATTCGGCGTCAAATTGTCGCTGAACGACCCACGCTGGGGACGCAACCCCGAAGACGACCGCAAGGCCCAGGATGGTCGCCGCCCCGGTGACGGTCCTCCCGACCTCGACCAGATGTGGCGCGATTTCAATGCGCGCCTGAACCGCATGTTCGGCGGCCGCGGCAACAATAACGGCGGCGGCGACAACGGCGGCCCGCGCGGCGAAATGCGCGGCGCCGGCATCGGCGCCGGCGTGATCGCCATCATCGTCGGCTTCATCTGGCTTGCCAGCGGCGCCTTCATCGTGCAAGAGGGCCAGGTCGGCGTCGTGACCACCTTCGGCAAGTACAGCCACTCGACCACGCCGGGTTTCAACTGGCGCTGGCCGTATCCGTTCCAGGCCCACGAGACCGTCAACACCTCGCAGATCCGTACCGCCGAGATCGGCTACCGGGCGAACGTGCGCAACAAGCAGCCGCAAGAATCGCTGATGCTGACCGATGACGAAAACATCATCGACATCCAGTTCGCGGTGCAGTACACGCTGAAAGACCCGGTCGCCTGGCTGTTCAACAACCGCGACCAGGACGACAGCGTGCGCCAGATCGCCGAGACGGCGATCCGCGAAGTGGTCGGCCGCAACAAGATGGACTTCGTCCTGTACGAAGGCCGCGAGAAGGTCGCCGCCGACGTGCATTCGATGATGCAGGCGATCGGCGACCGCTACGCGCTCGGCGCCCTGATCACCAACGTGACGATGCAGGGCGTGCAGCCGCCGGAGCAGGTGCAGAGCGCCTTCGACGACGCCGTGCGCGCAGGCCAGGACCGCGCCCGCGCCCGCAACGAGGGCGAGGCGTATGCCAACCAGATCATCCCGCAGGCGCGCGGCCAGGCCTTCCGCCTGCAGCAGGACGCCGAAGCCTACCGTTCGATGGTGGTCGAGAACGCGACCGGTAACGCCGCCCGCTTCGACCAGGTGGTGGCCGCCTATTCGCGCGCCCCGGCCGTGACCCGCGACCGCATGTACATCGACACCATGCAGCAGATCTTCACCAGCACCACCAAGGTGATGGTCGACTCGCGCGCCAACAACAATATGCTGTACCTGCCGCTCGACAAGCTGATGCAGCAGCAGGCAGCCAACGATGCCCAGATCGGCAGCAAATCGGGTCCGGTGCAATTGCCGCAGTCCGGCCAACCTGCCGAAGTGAGCCAGGCCATGGAAGCGGTGCGCCAGCGAGACGAGCGCAGCCGCGATTCCTCACGTGACAGGGAGACCCGCTGATGAACCGCCTCGTAACTCTTTTCGTCGCGGGCTTCATCGCACTGATGCTGCTGTCGTCCACGATCTTCGTCGTCGACCAGCGTCGCTTCGCGATCGTGTTCGCGCTCGGCCAGGTCAAGGAAGTGATTTCGACGCCGGGCCTGCACTTCAAGCTGCCGCCGCCGTTCCAGAACGTGATCTACCTGGACAAGCGCATCCTGACGCTGGACACGCCCGACGCCGACCGCTTCATCACGGCCGAGAAGAAGAACATCCTGGTGGATGCCTTCATGAAATGGCGTATCGAAGATCCGCGCCTGTACTACGTCAGCTTCGGTGGTGACGAAAGCCGTGCGCGCGACCGCATGTCGCAGATCATCAAGGCGGCCCTGAACGATGAGATCACCAAGCGCACCGTGCGCGAAGTGATTTCCGGCGAGCGTGCCGCGGTGATGGCGGCGGTGCAGGCCAAGGTCGTGGCCGAGGCAAAGGAAATTGGCGTCGGCATCGTCGACGTGCGCCTCAAGCGCGTGGATTACATCGAGCAGATCAACAACTCGGTGTACGAACGCATGCGCGCCGAGCGCGTCCGCGTCGCCAACGAGCTGCGTTCGACCGGCGCCGCCGAGTCCGAGCAGATCCGCGCCGATGCTGACCGCCAGCGCACCGTGATCATCGCCGAAGCCTTCCGCGACGCCGAGAAGGTCAAGGGTGACGGCGACGCGAAGGCCTCGGCCATCTACGCCGAAGCTTTCGGCAAGAACCCGGAATTCGCCCGCTACTACCGTTCGCTCGAAGCCTACCGCGCCAGCTTCAAGGACCGCAGCGACGTGCTGGTGGTGGATCCGAACTCGGAGTTCTTCAAGTACTTCAAGCAGCCGGCGGCGTCGGGGCGTTAAGCAGTCTGGCAAGCGGCCTTGCTTGAGGGTAGGGCTGTTCTGCTGAAATTGGGTTCCCGCCTGCGCGGGAACGACGGTTTTGAGGCCGGGTGAGAAGCGTATAGCGCCTCTGTTCACCTGCTATCAAAGAACGTCGTTCCCGCGCAGGCGGGAACCCAAGTTTTTTTGCAAAGCACCACCCGGACAGCACCTCAATCCGTGGCAGATTGTCAACCTGCCACCATGTCTAGACAGCATTCCCTGCCTCTCCCTCTTCATTTTCGGGTAAAATCACCGATTCGGCGTTCGCGCCATGCGTTGGCACGTCTATCGTCGTCCCTGCCAGTCGCAGCTAATTATCCCAACTCCCATCTGTTGCCCATGCCGAACTGGCTATTGCCTGAGAATATTGCCGATGTCTTGCCGTCCGAAGCGCGCAAGATCGAGGAGCTGCGCCGCCTGATGCTCGATAACTTCCGGCTCTACGGCTACGAGCTCGTGATGCCGCCGCTGCTCGAATATACCGAGTCGCTGCTGGCAGGCGCCGGCGAAGATACCGACCTCAAGACCTTCAAGGTCATCGATCCGCTGTCGGGCCGCCTGCTCGGCCTGCGCGCCGACATGACCACGCAGGTGGCGCGCATCGACGCGCACCTGCTGAACCGTGAATCGATCACCCGCCTGTGCTACGCCGGCAGCGTGCTGCACACCCGTCCGTCGGGCCTGCACGCCACCCGCGAGCCGGTGCAGATCGGCGCCGAGATCTACGGCCATGCCGGCCTGGAAGCCGACGCCGAGATCCAGGAACTGGCCCTCGGCTCGCTGGCCCTGGCCGGCTTCGCCAACGTGCGCCTGGACCTGGCCCACGTCGGCGTGCTGCGCGCGCTGCTGAACGAAGACCCGGCCGCCAAGCGTGACGAAACCCAGATCTACTGCCTGCTGCGCGCCAAGGATGCGCCGGGTTTGGACGCCATCTCGACGAACTACTATCCGCAGACCCGCCAGGCGCTGCTGGCGCTGCCGCACCTGTACGGCGACGTCGAGGTGCTGGCCAAGGCGCGCGAACAGCTGCCGGCGCTGCCGGGCATACAGCGTGCGCTGGCCGAACTGGCCGCGCTGGCCGCCGGCGCCATCGGCCGCGCCGAGGTGGCGATCGACCTGGCCGACCTGCGCGGCTACCAGTACGAAAGCGGCGCCATGTTCGCACTGTACGTGCCGGGCCTGCCGAATGCGGTCGCCAGGGGCGGGCGCTACGATCACGTGGGCGAGGCCTTTGGACGCGCGCGTCCGGCGACCGGCTTCTCGCTCGACCTGCGCGAACTGGCCCGGCTGCTGCCGACGGCCGAGCGCAAGCATTCCATCCGCGCGCCGTGGGGCAATGCCCCCGAGCTGAAGGAAAAAATCGCTGACCTGCGCAAGGCAGGCGAAGTCGTGATCCAGAGCATGCCTGGTCACGACAATGTTCAGGACGAGTTCGAGTGCGACCGCGTGCTCGTCCTCGAAAACGGAAATTGGATTCTCAAAAACTTAGGTTAAGTGATGTCAAATACTAACGTGGCAAAGAACGTCGTTGTCATCGGCACCCAGTGGGGCGATGAAGGCAAAGGGAAGATCGTCGACTGGCTCACCGACCACGCCGCCGGCGTGGTGCGTTTCCAGGGCGGCCATAACGCTGGTCACACCCTGGTCATCAAGGGCCAGAAGACCGCGCTGCAACTGATCCCTTCGGGCATCATGCGCGAAGGCGTGGCCTGCTACATCGGCAACGGCGTCGTGGTCTCGGTGCCGGACGTGATGCGCGAGATCGACAAGCTGCAGGCCGCCGGCATCGAAGTGGTGTCGCGCCTGAAGATCTCCGAGGCGTGCCCGATCATCCTGCCTTACCACGTCGCCATCGACAAGGCGCGCGAAGCCAAGCGCGGCGAGAACAAGATCGGCACCACCTGCAAGGGCATCGGCCCGGCCTACGAAGACAAGGTCGCGCGCCGCGCGATCCGTATCGCCGACCTGCTCAACGCCGAGCGCTTCGCCGAGAAGCTCAAGGAAAACCTGGACTACCACAACCACGTGCTGGTCAACTACCTGGGCGGCGAAGCGATCGACTTCCAGACCACCTATGATGACGCGATGGCCCTGGTGCCGCGCCTGCGTCCGATGGTCGCCGACGTGTCGTCGCTGCTGTACGCGGCCCACAAGCAAGGCGGCAAGCTGCTGTTCGAAGGCGCGCAGGGTTCGCTGCTCGACGTCGACCACGGCACCTATCCGTTCGTCACCTCGTCGAACTGCGTGGCGGGCAATGCCGCCGCCGGCGCCGGCGTCGGCCCGAACATGCTGCACTACATCCTGGGCATCACCAAGGCCTACACCACCCGCGTCGGTTCGGGCCCGTTCCCGGCCGAGCTGCCGACCGAAGAAGGCGTGGGCGAGCACCTGTCGCGCGTCGGCCATGAATTCGGCACCGTGACCGGCCGCGCCCGCCGCTGCGGCTGGTTCGACGCCGCCCTGCTGCGCCGCTCGGTCCAGATTAACGGCGTGTCGGGCATGTGCCTGACCAAGCTGGACGTGCTGGATGGTATTGAATCCCTCAAACTCTGCACCGGCTACAGGATCGACGGCCGTGACGTCGACATCTTCCCGGTCGGCGCCGAAGAAGCCGCCCTGTGCGAGCCGGTGTACGAAGAAATGCCGGGCTGGACCGAATCAACCGTCGGCGCCAAGTCGATGGAAGAGCTGCCGGCCAATGCCCGCGCCTACATCAAGCGCATCGAAGAGCTGGTTGGCGTGCCGATCGACATGGTGTCGACTGGCCCGGACCGTGAAGAAACCATCGTCCTGCGTCACCCGTTCGCAGCGTAAACCAAGAAGAATCTGGAGTAGAAGATGAATACCCCCGTATCGACCGACAAGGACCTGTGGGTCTCCTGGGATGAATACCACCGCCTGATCGAGCGCCTGGCGCTGCAGGTCTATGAATCGGGCTGGAAGTTCGATCAAGTGCTGTGCCTGGCGCGCGGCGGCGTGCGTCCTGGCGACGTGTTCTCGCGCATCTTCGACGTGCCGCTGGCGATCCTGTCGACCAGCTCGTACCGCGAAGAAGCCGGCACCAAGCAGGGCGACCTGGACATCTCGAAGTACATGACCATGACCAAGGGCCCGCTGGCCGGCCGCGTGCTGCTGGTCGACGACCTGGCCGATTCGGGCGTCACCCTGCGCAAGGTCAGCGAGCACCTGACCGAGAACTACAAGGATGTCACCGAAGTGAAATCGGCCGTCATCTGGGTCAAGGGCACGTCTTCGATCCGTCCTGATTACTACCTGGACGACCTGCCGCACAATCCGTGGATCCACCAGCCGTTCGAAGAATATGACGGCCTGCGTCCGCATCAGCTGGCGGCGTGGTTGAAGAAGTTCGAGAAGTAATACCGGTCCGCGCGATCGAATCGAAGCAGGGAAGGGTACAAGCCTTTCCCTGTTTTTTTTCGTCGGCCGAGGTGGCGGCTGCTAATATTGCGCTGTTAACATTTCTGGCAACCCAACAATAACAAGCCATGACCCAAAGCTTCTTCCAGACCTTCATTCTCCTCATCCTCGTCACCGACCCTTTTGGTAACGTCCCCCTGTTTGCTGCCGCCCTGAAAGACACCCCGATCGAGCGTCGCAACAAGATCGTAATCCGCGAATGCGGCATCGCCTTCCTGCTGTTGCTGGTGTTCATGTTCTTCGGCAAGCACTTCCTCGAGGCGCTGCACCTGAGCCCGGTCGCGCTGCGCATCGGCGGCGCCGTCATCCTCCTGATGATCGCGATCCGCATGATCTTCCCGCACCCCGACGGCGTGCTGGGCAAGAGCGAAGGCGGCGAGCCCTTCATCGTGCCGCTGGCGATTCCCGCGCTGGCCGGGCCGTCGGCGCTGGCCACCGTGCTGCTGTTCTCGTCGACCAGCTTCACCGACACGATGGTGCACGTCGCCGCGCTGGCGGCGGTGGGCGTGGTCTGGCTGGCAGTGTTCCTGAGCGCCGAAAAGCTGCAGCAGAAACTCGGCCCGCAAGTCATGACCGCCTTCGAGCGCCTGATGGGCCTGATCCTGACGGCGATGTCCATCGAGATGCTGCTGGGTGGTATCCGGGAGTTCGTACAGAGCCTGTAAGCGGACGGCGGGCGGCAATGGATCCCCTGCCGCATTGACTCCCATCAGATCGTCCTTGCGGCAATCAATCATCGTTTACTCTGGTCTGCTCAGAGGAGGTCTCGATGAACGCTGTAATGCGCCTTGCCGCCGCAATCCTGCTTGCGGTGGCAGTCGCCGTGCCGGCAAGCGCCAATATTGTCCGCGACGGCGATTTTGAACTGAACGATGGCAGTTGGGAACTCACCGAAGGCTGGTTTCTGGGAGACGCCGGCCGCGGCGCGAGCAGCGGCGTCAACTCGCTCAGTACCGGCTGCTTCGGTCCCGAGTTTTCCTGCTTTGCTACCCAAGCCCTGCCGACGACGACCGGCCAGCGCTACGACCTGAGCTTCTGGCTGTATGCGGACGGCGTGATCGGCCCGGATGGCTTTCCGATATTTCAGTTTGACAATGGAATCAGGGTGATGTTCGGAGACGCGATCGCGACGACCATCTACAATTTCCCGACCACGAACACGTCCACCGATATCGGGACGGGCGGCCCGTCCACGCAAATCATCGTCCGCAACCTGCTGGCGACATCGGCATCGACCATCCTGCAATTGTCCGGCTACCACGACCCTTCGGGGATCTTCTTCGACGACATCTCGGTCGAGCTGGCGGTCAGCCAGATCCCCGAGCCCGGAACCTTGTCGCTGTTCGGCATGGCGCTCGGCTGTCTTGGCCTGAGCAGGTGGCGGCGCGCACGCGCTGCCTGAGCCGCAAGCAGCCTGTTCCGGGCATCCGTGCGGGAGTCGTTGCCCCAAATCTGGCACACTGCAGTCGCGCAGATTGCGCGCGACTCCCGGACCATGAATGAAACAGGAACCAGCGACACCCTCCGAATGGCTGCCTTTCCTCAGCGGTGGCGGCATGATGGGCGCCATGATGCGCGCCCACGACTGGAGTGCGTCGCCCCTGGGTTCACCGCGCCAGTGGCCGCAGGCGCTGCGCACCGTGGTCGGCCTGATGCTCAACTCGAAGTTCCCGATGTTCGTCGCCTGGGGCGGCGAACTCGGGTTTCTCTATAACGACTCGTATATCTCGATCCTGGGCGACAAGCATCCGACCTCGCTCGGCAAGCGCTTCCACGACGTCTGGGCCGAGATCTGGCACGACATCCACCCGCTGATCGTACGCGCGCTCAGGGGCGAGGCCAGTTATATGGACCGCCTGCCGCTGCGCATGCGCCGTCACGGCTACGATGAGGACACCTGGTTCCGCTTCTCGTATTCGCCGGTGCGCGACGAAGACGGCACCGTGGCCGGCATGTTCTGCGCCTGCGTCGAGATGACGGGCGAGGTGCTGGCCCAGCGCTACCGCGAGGAGGAGAACGAGCGCCTGGTGACCCTGTTCGAGCAGGCGCCCGGCATCATCGCCGTGCTGCGCGGCCCGGACCACGTATTCGAGATCACCAACCGCTCCTACCTGCAGCTGGTCGGCCACCGCGCGCTGGTCGGCAAGGCCGTGCGCGACGCGCTGCCCGAGGTGCAGGGGCAGGGCTTCTTCGAGCTGCTCGACCACGTGTACCAGAGCGGCCAGCCTTTCGTGGGCCACGCGGTGCCGCTGCGCGTGCAGCGCGACCCCAACGCGCCGCTGGAAGAGCGCTTCATCGACTTCGTCTACCAGCCGATCCACGACCAGCACGGCAAGGTCTCGGGCATCTTCGTGGAGGGCAGCGACGTCACGGCGCGCAAGCGCATCGAGGACGAGCTGCGCGCCGCCAACCGCCAGAAGGACCAGTTCCTGGCGATGCTGGCGCACGAGCTGCGCAATCCGCTGGCGCCGATCACCACGGCGGCCCAGCTGCTGCAGCGCGGCCAGATGGACGCACCCGGCATCCAGCGCGCCAGCGACATCATCGCGCGCCAGGCCCAGCACATGACGTCCCTGGTGAACGACCTGCTCGACGTCTCGCGCGTGACGCGCGGCCTGGTGACCATCTCGAAAGAGGCGCTGGAAATGCGCGAGATCGTGCACGAGGCGGTGGAGCAGGTGCGACCGTTGATCGATGCGCGCGGCCACGCACTGCAGTGCGAAATCGCAGCGAGCCCCTTGCGCGTGGAGGGCGACCGCACGCGCCTGATCCAGGTGGTGTCGAACATCCTGAACAACGCCGCCAAGTACACGGCGGCGGGTGGAAGCCTCGTGCTCAGCGCACGCATCGAGTCGGGCTTGGTGCGGGTCGCGGTGCGCGACAACGGGCAGGGCATCGATCCGCCGATCCTGCCCTACATTTTTGATTTGTTCATCCAGGCCGAGCGCACGCCCGACCGTTCGCAGGGCGGCCTGGGGCTCGGCCTGGCGCTGGTCAAGAGCCTGGCCGTGCTGCATGGCGGACGGGTGGAGGCGCACAGCGCGGGGTTGGGCAAGGGCAGTGAGTTCGTCGTTTACCTGCCATGCCTGGCCGAGGCGCCGGAAGTGAGCCCGCCGCCGCTTGACGTGCAGCCGCGCGGCGCGCGCGGGCTGAGGGTGCTGGTGGTCGACGACAACGTCGACGCGGCCCAGATGCTGGCGACGCTGCTCGAGATGAATGGATATGAGGTTAGCATCGCCTACGATGGCAAGGGCGCGCTGGCGAGCGCGGTGCAGGCGCCGCCGGACGTGGCTCTGCTCGACATCGGATTGCCCGACATCGATGGCCACGAACTGGCGCGCCGGCTGCGGGCGATGCCCGAGACCACGCAGGCGGTGCTGGTAGCCCTGACGGGATATGGGCAGGTCGAAGACCAGCGGCGGGCGTACAAGGCCGGGTTCGACCATCACATGGCCAAGCCGGCGGATTTGGCGAAATTGCTGGAATTGCTGGCGGGAGTAGCGTAGGGTTGGCAGCGGCGCTGCCGACGCGGTGATCGTTGGCGGCGAGGTCATCCGGCCAGGAAAGGAACCGGTAACCATCACCGCGTCGGCGGCGAAGCGCGGGGCCGCCGAGGCCAGCCCCACCCTGCACCCTGGTTACGCAGCCGCGTTACTTGCCCAACATCGACACCACGTTATCCGCCCCCGGCGCCCCGAACGCCTGCTGCTTGAGCACATGCAGCTGGTCGCGCACCTGCGCCGCCTTCTCGAACTCGAGGTTCTTGGCATGGTCGACCATGAGCTTCTCGAGGCGCTTGATCTCCTTGCTGATCT
Source organism: Massilia sp. UYP32 (assembly GCF_050434365.1). Taxonomy (NCBI): domain Bacteria; kingdom Pseudomonadati; phylum Pseudomonadota; class Betaproteobacteria; order Burkholderiales; family Oxalobacteraceae; genus Massilia; species Massilia sp. UYP32. The sequence continues at coordinate 41,296 of NZ_JBNDIK010000009.1, read as the reverse complement.
GCTTCTCGCTCATCGACTCGACCTTGGCCGTCGCCGCATCCTCGTGCACGCCTTCGACCATGGCCTTCTGCGCGGCGCTGCTGTACACGCCGTCGATCATTTCCTTGATCTTCTTCTGCACACCCTTCGGCGTGATGCCATTGGCCTCGTTGAAGGCGATCTGCTTGGCGCGGCGGCGCTCGGTCTCGTCGATCGCGCGCCGCATCGAATCGGTGATCTGGTCGCCGTACAGGATCGCCACGCCGTTGAGGTTACGCGCGGCGCGGCCGATGGTCTGGATCAGCGAACGCTCGGAACGCAGGAAGCCCTCTTTATCCGCATCGAGCACCGCCACCAGCGACACTTCAGGCAAGTCCAGGCCCTCGCGCAGCAGGTTGATCCCGACCAGCACGTCGAAGGTGCCCAGGCGCAGGTCGCGCAGGATTTCCACGCGCTCGACCGTGTCGATGTCGCTGTGCAGGTAACGCACCTTGATGCCGTGGTCGCCCAGGTATTCGGTGAGCTGCTCGGCCATGCGCTTGGTCAGCGTGGTGACCAGCACACGCTCGTCCTTGGCGATGCGGTCGTTGATTTCGCTCATCAGGTCGTCGACCTGCGACAGGGCGGGGCGCACGATGATCTGCGGGTCGACCAGGCCGGTGGGGCGCACCACCTGTTCGACCACGTTGTCGGCGCGCTGCTGTTCGTATTCGGCCGGCGTGGCCGAGACGAAAATCGTCTGGCGCGCCTTGCCCTCGAACTCCTGGAATTTCAAGGGCCGGTTGTCGAGCGCCGACGGCAGGCGGAAGCCATAGTCGACCAGGTTGGTCTTGCGCGAACGGTCGCCGTTGTACATCGCGTTGAGCTGGCCGATCATCACGTGCGACTCGTCCATGAACATCAGCGCGTCTTTCGGCAGATAGTCGATCAGCGTCGGCGGCGGCTCGCCCGGCATCGCGCCGGACAGGTGGCGCGAGTAGTTCTCGATACCCTTGGTAAAACCGATCTCGGCCAGCATCTCGAGATCGAAGCGGGTGCGCTGTTCCAGGCGCTGCTCTTCGATGAGTTTATTTTGCTGGCGGAATTCTTCGAGGCGGTCGCGCAGCTCGGCCTTGATCGACTCGACGGCGCGCAGCACGGTGGAGCGCGGCGTGACGTAGTGCGAGCCCGGATACACGGTAAAGCGCGGGATCTTCTGGCGCACGCGGCCCGTCAGCGGATCGAACAGCTGCAGCGATTCGATCTCGTCGTCGAACATCTCGACGCGGATCGCCAGCTCGGCGTGCTCGGCCGGGAAGATGTCGATGGTGTCGCCGCGCACGCGGAAACTGCCGCGCGAGAAATCCATCTCGTTGCGGGTGTACTGCATCTGGATCAGGCGCGCGATGATGTCGCGCTGCGCCACCTTGTCCTTGTGGCGCAGGGTCAGGATCATCTTGTGGTATTCGTTCGGATTACCGATACCGTAGATCGCCGACACGGTGGCCACGATGACCACGTCGCGCCGTTCCATCAGCGACTTGGTGCACGACAGGCGCATCTGCTCGATGTGCTCGTTGATCGACGAGTCCTTTTCGATGAACAGGTCGCGCTGCGGCACATAGGCTTCGGGCTGGTAGTAATCGTAGTAGGAGACGAAATACTCGACCGCGTTCTGCGGGAAGAATTCGCGGAACTCCGAATACAGCTGGGCCGCCAGCGTCTTGTTCGGCGCGAACACGATCGCCGGCCTGCCAGCGCGCGCGATCACGTTGGCCATCGTATAGGTCTTGCCCGAGCCCGTCACGCCGAGCAGCGTCTGGTAGGACAGGCCGTCGTTGATGCCTTCGACCAGGCCCTCGATCGCGGTCGGCTGGTCGCCGGCCGGCGGGAAGGGCTGGTGCAGCTTGAACGGCGAATCGGGGAAGGTGAGGACCGTCGGTTCGGGTGAAGTTGCGATGGATAAATCAGCCATACTTACAGACCTTTGTTAGAATGAGAATCCGCTCGCGGCCTTTCAATACAAGGGCCGCTGTCTATACAACCGCTGTCAACCCAGCCGAAACAACTGAGTTTATCACGATGACTTCCACTGCCTCCGCCAGCCTTTTTGGCGCCATTGAGATGGCCCCGCGCGACCCGATCCTGGGTATTACCGAAGCCTTCAATGCCGACACCAATCCCGCCAAGATCAATCTTGGAGTAGGCGTCTATTATGACAATAACGGCAAGGTGCCACTGTTGGAGTGCGTACAGAAAGCGGAAGCGAAACTGATGGAGCAGCCTGCGCCGCGCACCTACCTGCCGATCGACGGCCTGGCGGCTTACGACAAGGCCGTGCAAGAACTGGTATTTGGTGCCGACAGCGCGGTAATTCAAGAGAAGCGTGCGATCACCGTGCAAGCCCTGGGCGGCACCGGCGCGCTCAAGATCGGCGCCGACTTCCTCAAGCGCTTCCTGCCGCACGCCGACGTCTACATCAGCGATCCGAGCTGGGAAAACCACCGCGCGCTGTTCGAGAGCGCCGGCTTCACCGTCCACAACTACGCCTACTACGACCCTGCTACGCGTGGCGTGAACTTCGACGGCATGCTGGCCGCGCTGAAGGCGATGCCGGCCGGCTCGATCGTCGTGCTGCACGCCTGCTGCCACAACCCGACCGGCGCCGACCTGTCGCAAGCGCAGTGGGACGAGGTGATCGCCGCCGTACAGGCGGGCGGCCTGGTGCCGTTCCTGGACATGGCCTACCAGGGCTTCGCCAACGGCATCGACGAAGACGGCGCCGTCGTGCGCCGCTTCGCCGCGACCGGCATGCCGCTCTTGGTGTCGAACTCGTTCTCGAAGTCGTTCTCGCTGTACGGCGAGCGCGTCGGCGCGCTGTCGATCGTCGCCACCAGCGGTGAGGAGGCGGCCCGCGTGCTGTCGCAACTGAAGCGCGTGGTGCGCACCAACTACTCGAACCCGCCGACCCATGGCGGCAAGGTCGTCGCCACCGTCCTGTCGAACCCCGAGCTGCGCAAGCTGTGGGAAGAAGAGCTGGCCGGCATGCGCGTGCGCATCCGCGAAATGCGCGGCGCGATGGTCGAGAAGCTCAAGGCCAAGGCCCCGGGCCACGACTTCGAATTCGTGCGCCAGCAGGTCGGCATGTTCTCGTATTCGGGCCTGACCAAGGAACAAGTGGGCAAGCTGCGCGACGAGTCGATCTACGCCGTGGACACCGGCCGCATCTGCGTCGCCGCGCTGAACTCGACCAATATCGATCGCGTCGTTGACGCGGTTGCCAAAGTTCTCTAAAATCCCGGCTCTCCGCAAGCGTTACGGCGTGTGCGGAGAGCAGCAGGAGTGGCGCTTGCGATCTGGGCAAATTTGACAGAAACGTTTCAGCAGCCATATAATGCAAGCATCAATTCCCTGATAGCTCAGTCGGTAGAGCGACGGACTGTTAATCCGCAGGTCCCTGGTTCGAGTCCAGGTCGGGGAGCCAGAATACTGAAAAGGCCGCGTCGTGAGATGCGGCCTTTTTGCTTTGCGGCGCGTGCCAAGGCGTCGCTGGTCACAGGAGATTCTTGCGTGAAGCAATTGCCGAACAGCCATGCTACCCTGATCGAAGGGCAGATGTTCCGCTTGATGAAGTCGGGGCAGGGCAAGCCGTCGATCGTGCTGATCAATGGCGCGGGCGGCCCGCTCGACGGCTGGTACAAGCTGTATCCCGAGATCGAGCAATTGGGCACGGTGTTCGCCTACGACCGGCCCGGCGTCGGCGGCAGTCCCAAGCCGCGCGAGGCGCAGTATGGCGAGACCGTGGTCGCTCAGCTGCGCCTGCTGCTGCAGGCGGCCGGCGTCGAGCCGCCGTTCGTGCTGGTCGGCCATTCCTTCGGCGGCCTGCACGCCAACCTGTTCGCGCGCGCCTTCGCCGACGAAGTGGCCGGTGTATTGTTCCTGGAAGCCACCGCACCTAGCGACGTCACCACGCTCAAGCAATTCCAGTCGCCGCTGCAGCGCGGCTTCATCAAGCTGCTCGACCGCATCTCGCCGCGCGACCAGTTCGACGAGATCCGGAACGAACTCGAGACCGTGAAGGATATCCAGGAGGCGCCGGCGTTTCCTCCGGTGCCGGTGACGGTGTTGTCCGGCACGAAGCGCCTGCCGCGCTGGATGGTGCCGGCCGCCCTGGTGCGCGAGCGCGAGCGCACCCAGCTGGGACTGGCGGCGCTGTCGCCGCTGGGCGAGCGGATTGAGGCCAAGCGCAGCGCCCACTTCCCGCAACTGACCGAGCCGGACGTGGTGCTGGACGCCTTGAAGCGCCTGGTTGCGCGGGCGACAGTCTAGTTTCCCGTTTTTTCGTCGTGTGAACACTTGCGAAATCGAAATCAGCAGGTATAATGCGGCCTCCTTTCCCTGATAGCTCAGTCGGTAGAGCGACGGACTGTTAATCCGCAGGTCCCTGGTTCGAGTCCAGGTCGGGGAGCCAGAATTGAGAAGGGCCGCATGCGAATGCGGCCCTTTTTGTATTTGGCTAGCAGATTGATCCACGCATGCTCTTGCCCGTTCGCAGATTGATGCCGAAATGGCAGACGTAGGGCGAAGCTCGATCCCCCTTGTCATGGACGCAGTCAAGATCGCCTTTCTCGCGCACGCGTATGTCGGCCGACGCCCCGCATGCGTCTTTCAAGTCCGGTCCGATTGAGTCGAACAAGACTTTCGCCATGTCGCCCTGGATGGAAAGTGCGGCTTTGTGATCGCTCGATGTCGGCGCCGCTTCTTCGCCGAGGTCGCCAGAATAGATGAGGTAACTGCCCTTGAAATCGCTGTATGTGCCGTCCCATGGTTTTGCGGCAAAAGCGACCGAGCATAAGCCGGCGATGCAGAGGATGGCGGCTATTGGCATTCTCATTTCAGCCTCTCACCTCTACGTGAAAATGGTGGTCATGGCCGCCCAAGGGGCGCGCCAGATGACGGAGCGCTGGGTCATTGAAGTAGACCTTCGTCACGCCAGGAAAATGACGAAAGAGTTCGATTAGCCGTGCAGTGGCTGCCTGATCGTATTGATCAGTCCACTGCCAATATACGGCCTGTCGCTTGCCATCCTTTCGAATGGGCCGTACGTCGACTTCAAGCCCCGTCTTATGCGATCTGTGTTTGTCATAAGGTTTTCCACCCGCCAAGCTGATGTTTCCTATCCCGAATTTGCGGGAATCTAGCGTTGCCCAGACCCTCTCGACGTACAGGAGCAAGTTCATCATTGCCGGATGCGCATATTGGCCGGCACCTCGACCCGGCGTTCCATACACGTAATAGCCGGCGCCTTCCGGCCCTTGAGGCAACATGAAATAACCTCGGCTGTCCTGCGGTTGGGGATGCATCGATCACTCCTGCGATGGCTGCAATGCATCCCATCATGCCGGTCCAGCCCTCTGCAGTATTAGCGCGGCGCAAGCATGTTGCGTACGGAAGTGTACGCGGTAGCCCGCTGCGCCGATCAGCGCTTGCTCGACACCGGCTTGACCTTCGACGCCGCCTCGAGCGCACGCTGGCGCGCGGTTTCGACGTCGTCGGCGGTGGCCAGCGCCACGCCCATGCGGCGGCGCGCGAACGATTCAGGCTTGCCGAACAGGCGCAGGTCGGCGCCCGGCACGCCCAGCGCCTCGGCCACGCCCTCGAAGGCGATGCCGGCTTCGTCCAGCTGGCCATAGATCACGGCGGAAGCACCGGGCGCGCGCAATGCCGGGTTCACCGGCAGGCCGAGGATGGCTTTCGCGTGCAGCTCGAATTCGCTCTGCACCTGGCTCGCCATCGTCACCATGCCGGTATCGTGCGGGCGCGGGCTCACTTCCGAGAACCACACCATATCGCCCTTGACGAACAGCTCGACGCCGAACACGCCCAGGCCGCCCAGGTTGGCGGTGACCTTGGCCGCGATGTCGCGCGCGCGTTCGAGCGCCAGCGGCTGCATCGGATGCGGCTGCCACGATTCGACGTAGTCTCCCTGCACCTGCTTGTGTCCGATCGCCTCGCAGAAGCTCGTTTCGACCTGACCGTCCTGCCTGAGCGAGCGCACGGTCAGCAGGGTGATCTCGTAGTCGAAATCGATGAAGCCTTCGGCGATCACGCGGCCGGCGTCGACCCGGCCGCCCGCGGCGGCGTAGTCCCATGCATGCTGCACGTCGGCGGCCGAATCGAGCTTCGACTGGCCCTTGCCCGACGACGACATCACCGGCTTGACCACGCAGGGAAAGCCGACCGCCGCACAGGCTTCTTCCAGTTCCGCCAGGCTGCTGGCGAAGCGGTAGGGCGAGGTCGCCAGACCCAGTTCCTCGGCCGCCAGGCGGCGGATGCCTTCGCGGTTCATGGTCAGCTGGGCCGCGCGCGCGGTCGGGATGCAGGTGATGCGGCCCGCGGCTTCGAGTTCGGCCAGCTTGTCGGTGGCGATGGCCTCGATCTCGGGCACCACCAGGTCGGGGCGCTCCTGGTCGATCAGCGCTTCCAGCGCGGCGCCATCCGTCATGTCGATCACGTGCGCGCGGTGCGCCACCTGGTGGCCGGGCGCGTTCGGGTAGCGGTCGACGGCGATCACTTCGACGCCCAGGCGCTGCAGGGCGATGATCACTTCCTTGCCGAGCTCGCCGGAGCCGAGCAGCATGACTTTGGTTGCGGAAGGGGAGAGTGGGGTGCCGAGGGTGCGGGGAGTGGTCATGGTTTGTCTGTGAAAAGTAGCAGGCCGCAGCTGGCGGCGAAGCCGAAACTATAGCAAAGCGGGCGGCGCGGGATCGGTGGCGAAAGCGATTCGCATACGGGACTGGTCAAACTGCAAACGCCCGGCTATAATATTGCCTCAATTCCCTGATAGCTCAGTCGGTAGAGCGACGGACTGTTAATCCGCAGGTCCCTGGTTCGAGTCCAGGTCGGGGAGCCAGAATACGAAGGGGAGCTCATAGTGATATGAGCTCTTTTTTATTTCCGGAACGGCGAGTGCCTCATCCCGCTGTGCTGTAATCGTGACGTGCAGAAGGCCGCCTCTTGCTGCCACTTGGCTGCTGTCAGCAGCCAATGTATAACCCTGACATCGTCGAGGTTCCGCACCGGATCATCAATGCCCCGGTCACCTCTTGGAACCCTGGAGGAGCATTGCTGAATTATTTTCAGTCGAAACCGATAGCACGTAAGCACGATCGGGATGCATTGGAAGGGTCACAGTCAGGCATAGAGGTAGAATACGCGGGTCGAAGTACACCGTGGCCCTGATCACGTAATGGCGATCAGCTCGATCTTTAGCCCCGGTATTCCGTCCGGCACGTAGACCGCCAGCGCTCCAGCGTGCAATGCCTTTTCGTAGAGAGGGCTTTTGGTCGACAATGAAAAGTAATAGGTATTTGGCCGCACCGGGATTGCTGGCGGTACCTGAGGCATATGCGCCAGCGGCACGCCCGGCAACGCCGACTTGACTATACTTTCGATGGCATCGGGTGCGGCAACCTTGAGCCGGATGGGCACTGTCGCCACCAGTTCGAGTCCGGGCATATCGGCGGTGACTCCCAGGCATAGCTGCGTCTGTTGAGTGACTCTTGCCGGGTCCAGCACCGCCTGCGAATACGCACGCCGGCCCGGTTCGGCGACCAGCGGAATGATGAAATATTTTGTCCCAATCACCGTATCGACCAGGTCGCGCAACAATCCATCGAGCTCCGCAAACACCTCGCCCAGTGCTTCGTGGCGGTAGGCCGGCAAATCGGCTGTCTTGAAGCGGTCGGAAAACGTCATCAGGCCGCCTACGGCGGAGAGCATTTGCCGAAACATGGCTTCCGGATGCAAGCCCGGGGACCGGGAGCAGTGCATCAGTTGGGCGTTGGCCGTGCTCAGGATATTGAGCATCCACCATGACGAAATGTCGCCCGCGCCGACTTCGTACACTTCGCTACTCGCCTTGCGGTGCGTACGCTGGAGCGATTCGATCTTCGCCGTCATCACGCTAACCAGCTCATCCAGCAAACCCCGGAGGGCCGGAGCGGCGCCGATCGTAACACTCGGCGGGACGAATGAAGGGTCTATCTCGAAACCGCCTTCTGGCGCGCGCCGGATCCGGACCACGGAAACGCTGTCATGCAGGCCGCTCGTCTCGGCGTGGGTGATTAACCTCGGCTGCTTTTTGAGGAACGGCACTTCGATCGCCAGGGCCTCGCTGAACAGATCGCTTGTTTCGATTTCTCGGCACGCGTAGCGCCCATTCTCGTCGGCATTGCCGCCGTGCGGCTTGACGAGGGCAAGCGCGGCGTAAAACGTGAACGTATTAATGTCAGCCGGCAGGCGCGAGAGGTCGACCACCTCAGGCAACAGGTCGGCCTCCGGCGCCTCATAGATCTCGCCATCCGGAAAGATGATCGACATTGTGCTCGCACCAAGGCGGTTATTTTCCAGCCCGGCCAGATTCCACTGCACCGCGCACACGCCCCAGAAGTACGGGTTCAGGGCCGAGGCTATCCGCTTGAGCCGCGCTTCGTGGTAGAGATCCTGGCGCTGGAAGTGTTGCGGACCTAACGTCAGGCCTTCCGACCACATGATCTTGGATGCCGCGCTCATGAGCTCCTCCACGAAGTGTTTTTACCAGACAGATTCTTGGAAGCATGACTTCGCAACCCTTCGCAGTCGTTGATCTTGCTCATCCTGTTGTGCCATCGGCCTGCTCACGCCACTCCATTGTGAATGCGCAACGTTTTTCACATGCAAGGCTCGATAATGGCTGCCGTGGTCGCTTCGGGGCCCCTTGGAGGAGAACACCATGCAAGGTTTTACCCGCGGCTTGTTCGATCGCCTCGACGATGATGACGCCCTGCCTTCCGGCAACAAGCGCGAAACGCGCGCGCGGGCAATGGAAGAGGCCATACGCAGCGTCACGCGCGACCTGCAGGCGCTCCTCAATACCCGATCGGCCCTGTCGCTGGCGTCGCTGGAGTCCTATTCGGCAGTATCCGGATCGATCGTGAACTACGGCCTCATCGACTTCGCCAGCATGTGCATGGGCAGCGACAACGATCAGCAGGAAATCTGCAAGGCCGTCCAGCTGGCAATCGTACGCCACGAGCCGCGATTGCATCAGGTGGCGGTGACCCTGCGACCGAGGCAGGGTGCGATCAACCGCGTCGACTTCGTCATCACCGCCCGGCTCAAAGGCGCGCACCTGGGCGAACCGATGTCCTTCAACGCCGTGTTCCGGCCTTCCCTCCAGCAGTATTCGATCGAAGGCACGGACTAAAACGCGAAAAGCACCGATCCCATGGATGAACTGTTCACGAAGTACGAGCGCGAACTCGTCACCCTCAGGTCGCTGTGCCGGGAGTATGCGCAGCGCTACCCCAAGGTCGCGGCGAAACTGCAGCTGGGAGGAGACACGTGCGACGACCCCCACGTGGAACGCTTGATCCAGGGCGTCGCCTTGCTCAGCGCACGCGTCGCGAAGCGCGTGGACGATTCGTATCCGCAGTTCACCGAAGCGCTGCTCAATCTGCTGTTTCCTCACTACCTGCGACCGTTTCCCTCGTGCGCGATCGCGCGCGTGCTGGGCGAGCCAGGCGGAAAGAAAGAATCAGGAACGATTCCCGACATGCCGCGTGGCACCCTGCTCGCATCCGCGCCAGTAGCCGGCGTGGCTTGCACGTTCAAGACTGTCTACGACGTCAAGCCTTCGGGCGTCGTGCTTTCCGAAGCGAGCTTCGACACCGCCGTCTGCGCCCCTGTCGCGACGCGCCTGCCCGAGAGTGTCACCGCGACGCTGACGCTAAAGTTCGCATCAGCGCGGCCGGGCGAGCCGCTCTGCGCGGCAACCGCTACCGCCATGCGCCTGTACGCCGATGGCGATGCCTCGTTCTGCGCTGCGCTGCGCGACACCCTTTTCATGCACACCCGAGCCGCATACGTGCAACTGGACGACAAGGGGCCATGGGAACGATTGCCGCTCGTCCCGGTCACGCCAGCCGGATTCGCTGATGACGATGCGCTCATTCCCTTCGAAGCACGCGCCCACGCGGCGTACCGTCTCCTCGCCGAGTATTTCGCCTTTCCCGAGAAATTCAACTTCTTCGACATCGACATTCCAGTCCTGCTCCGCCGCATCCCTGCCGGGCGCACGCACTTCACGCTGCGCCTGGCGATCGCCGACATACGTCACGAGGGCGACAAGGCGCGAATGCTGGCAAGCCTGTCGAAACAGCATCTTCTGGCCGGCTGCACGCCGGTAGTGAACCTGTTCAGGCAACCGGGCGTGCCGATCACCTATGACCAGCTATCGGCCGACTACACCCTGCTAGCGCACGGCAATCATCCGCAAGCGTACGAGGTGTACTCGGTCGACCAGGTGCACCTGGTGCGCCAGCAAGGCTCGGGCGCGACCGTCACCGAATTTCGCCCCTTTTATTCGCTTCAGCATGGCGACGAAAGCCTGACGGGACGTGGACGCTACTGGCTGATGCACCATGACGAAACCCTTGCCATTTGCAGTCCCGGCCATGAAAAATCGATCACACTCGTCAACGCCGACTGCGAGCCGCTCGAAATAGAACGCAACGTCCTGTCCATCGATCTGAACTGCACCAACCGCGACCTGCCATGCTCGCTCAAGATCGGCGCGCCGGACGGAGACTTGTCCATTCCCGGCGCAACGGGTGGCAACGTGATCCGCCTGTTGCGCAGGCCGACCCGTCCGGTTCGGCTGGCGAACACACCTGGCATGCACTGGCGCCTGATCTCCCACCTCGCGCTCAACCACCATTCGCTGGTGCTGGAAGGGGCGCACGGCCTGCGGGAGATGCTGGCACTGTACGACTTCGCACCGTCGCCCGTCTCGCGCCGGCAGATCGGCGGCATTGTCTCCCTCGATCAGAGCGAGACCACGGCCTGGATGCGGCACAAGCGCGGTTCCTCCCTGGTGCATGGCACCGAGATCCGCCTCACGCTCGACGAAGAAGCCTACGCCGGCGCCGGCCTGCATTTGTTCGTGCAGGTTCTCGACCAGTTCTTCGCGCTGTACGTGCATATCAACAGCTTTGTCGAGCTCGTCATCCTGTCTCAGCAAAGCGGAAAGGAACTGTTCCGATGCAAGCCACGAAGCGGACGCATGAATCTAGTGTGATCGGCGTGCTGCTGGCCGAACCGCACCAGTTCGAATTCACACAGTTGCTCAACCTCCTGCTGCGCGAGCTGCGGCGCCAGGGTATTCCCTACGAGCGAGCCATGCGCGAGGTGCTCAGGTTCCAGAACAACCTGTCGCTCTCGTTCCCGGCCAGCGAAGTGCATTCGCTCGAGGTCGAGCCGGACGTGCCGGATTCTCTCGCTTCCCTGCGCATGGGGGAGCTGAAGCGCATCCGGATCACGCCGGCATTCATCGGGCTGCTGGGGGCTGGCGGCACCCTTCCCATGCACGACACCGAGCGGATCGCCGCCCAGAAGGCGCATGCCGGCGATGCCAGCCAGCGCGAACTGCTTGATGTGCTGTCGAACCGCCTGATCGGGATGTTCTACGAAGCCTGGGCCAAGTACCGGGTCGAGCATAGCCTCGACGTCCAGGGCCAGGACCGCCTGCTTCCAATGCTGACCGCCATGGCGGGCGTAAGATCGGCATCCGGACACATGTACCCGGCTGGCCAGGTGAAGCAGGAGACTGCAGCCTACTTTTCGGGGCTGCTCAGGACCCGGCCGGTCTCGGCAGGCACAGTCGAACAAGTGTTGAGCGCCTACTTCGGGCTACCGGTCCAGCTGGAGCAGTTCGTGGGCTGCTGGGCGCCGGTCCCCTTGAACCGGCGCAGTACGCTCGGCGTCACGGCGCCGACGCTTGGCGTCAGTGCGGCGCTCGGCGTGCGCCAGTGGCGCCACGACCTGCGCGCCAAGCTGCACATCGGCCCTCTCGACGATGCGCACGTAGCGGGATTTCTTCCCGGCGGAGACGCGCTGACCGCCCTGGCGGAGATGGCCAGCCTGTTTGCGACGCCAACCGTTCGTTACGAACTACGGCTGCTGCTCGCGCCTCCCTGCATCAAGCGCTTCACCTTGAGCACGAGGACAGCGCCACGCCGGCTTGGCTGGAACACGTTCCTGACCGGGACTGACGGCGTCGCCAGGCGTCCAGAAATCAGGTCGATGCTGCGCCTGCCGGCGCGCGTCGCTCTCCCGGCACAGGGAGGGGGAACGGGTCAAGCGGCGGTGACTGCGGCGGCACCGGCCCGGTAGGATTTGGGCGCGGGCACCTCGCCCTGCAGCTGTTCCGCATGAACCAGTACCGGCGCGGCAAAGATGAGTTTGCGCTGCAGGTTTCCGATGCCAAAGGGCTGCATCCGAAAATGCCCCCGGCGCCAATGAGGCGTCACGCTGCCTCCGGACGCACACGTCGGCGCGCTTAACGGCAAGGACTCGGGACCAACCATGATGCCGTCGTACAGGGAGGCCGATCTCTGCAAGAGTTTGGCGCGCTTGCGCTCGCCCAAGCCAGCGGCACGGCGCAGCGCCGCATCGTGGTCACGGTGCTCCGCGACGCGCGCCTGTTTCAATGCCATATACAAGAACACCCTCACAACGTAGCTGACCGCGGCGTGCATCGGCCGATGGAAATCCCCGTCCGCCTGTTCTTTGACAGCGCCAGGAACCCTGGTCAACCATTCGCCAACTGTGGTGTTTCCCCTGTCGGTCTCGCCGAGCAGCGATACATGGCCTCTGTAGAGATCCTGGCGCTTGCTGGCAAAGATGAGTTCCAGCGTCCAGCGAGACTCCCCGTCGGCGCAAAGCTCGGCGGGTGGGGTCAGGAAACAGAAAACGCCATCGAACAAATGGTCTTCGGCCTGCGAAACCGGCACCTTCAGGTAGCGCATCGCCGTGTCTCCAAAGCGTAAGTACTGGGCCGGATAAGGCAGCGCCACCATGCTCATCGGCAGGCTGAGGTCTACGTCCGAGTTCATCAGCAGCGTTTCCAGTGCCGGCGTGGCCTCGATTACCGTCCCCTTTTGCAAATGGTATTTCAGGTTCACGCTGATCTCGACCGCGAGCCTTTGCAGGTCCTCGGCGAGCATCTCGGCCATCGCTCCGGACAGCGGGTGCTCGGGCCGTGTGTGCTCGAACTGCCGGAGGATCTCCTTCCTGATCTGCCAGCACAGCGTGCTCTGATCTTGCCAGCGGCGCCAGACCTCGGTGTGCCCGAGCGCCCGCGTCCAGGCGTCGATTGCCCCTTGATTGCGAAACTCGACCGGGTAGGGCCGCCCGCGCAGAGTCGTCACCCGGCTGCAGTCCACCGCTGGACCGATGTCGATCAGTTGGTGCTCCAGCGACTGCCTTCCAGGCGCGATGACGCCATCGTTTCGGGCCAGTCCTCGTTGTGCCAGTTTTTTCAGCATGTCAATTTCGCCTAGAGAAGATCGATTCGCAGAAGACTCTCGGGAAACTGTAGACATGGCTTACGGAAACGCATTGACTCTGGTCAATTTCAGCCTAGCGGCGTCAAGGTAACGTAGCCGTTGGACTTTTTCTAATTCGCGGCGATCGGAGGCAATCAGTGGGGGAAATCCAGGCAATCGCGGCCGGCGCCGCGCGCTCGGCGTTTAGCGGCGCATCCCAGCACAACCGCATCATGCGGCTCGATTTTCCGTTCGAGGACGGCCCGCCCGCCATCCTGCTTCCAAACAAGCTGAAAGTTTCCGAGGCAGTGTCGCGCTGCTTCCGCATCGTGGTCGAGGCGCTGTCGGACGACCCGCAAATCCCCCTCAAGATAGTGATGGGCAAAATGGTGACGATCTCCCTGGTGCGGGAAGACGGGTCGCTGCGCTATTTCAACGGCTACGTCACCGAGTTCCGTTTTGTCCGCAGCGACGGCGGCTTCGCCTTCTACCAGATGGTGCTCGAACCCTGGCTCGCGTTCACGCGGCTGCGCAAGAACAGCATGTCGTTCCACAACAAGAGCGTGCGCGAGATCACCGAGGACACCCTGAAGCACTACCGCCCGGCCGACTGGCACATGTACCCGGTCGACGAGTCGAAGCTGACCGTCGCCAACCAGTACAACGAGACCGACTACAACCACCTGCACCGGCGCTGGGAAGCGCTCGGCCTGCACTACTGGTACGAGCATGAATTTGGCCGCCATAAGCTCATGATCTCGGACAACAGCTTCCTGGCCGAGCCGATCGACGAGGAAGCCTACCTGATCCCGTTCCACGACAAGGGCGGCTCGCGCGAGGACGACGGCATCCACGAGTGGACGGCGATCCGGCGCCTCGGTCCGGGCCAGGTCACGCTGGCGAGCACGGATTACAAGAATCCGGGGGCGCAGCGTGCCAGCGTCGATTCGGGCAACCAGCAAGGCGACGTCTTCCCCTACGAGATCTACGAGGACACCGGGGCGTACGGCTTTCGCATGCGCAGCGACGGTGAACAACTGGCAGCGCGACGCATGGAAGAGCAGGACAAGAACAGGCAGTATTTCGAGGCGGCGGGCAACGACAGGAGCGTGCTGCCGGGCCGCACCTTCAAGCTCGGCGACCATTTCAGCGCAGAGCCGCGTTCGCCCGAATACGATCCCGAGCCGCGCCGCAGTATCGGCGACCGCCGCTACCTGATCCTGGACGTCGAACACGAAGCGACCAACAACTACCAGGCCGGGGTCGGCGCGCCCTCGCAATACGAGAACCGCTTCACCTGCATCCGCAAGGACATCCGCTGGCGCCCAGGCCCCGGCTTCAACAGCGCGCCCGGCACCAACATGGGGCTGCACACCGCGGCCGTGGTCGGCCCCGCCGGCGCCGATATCCATACGGACGGCTATGGAAGAGTCAAGCTGCAGTTTCCCTGGGACCGGCTGGGAAAATACGACGAGAACAGCTCGCCCTGGATCCGGGTGATGACCCCCGCCGCCGGCAATGAATTCGGGCAGGTCCGATTGCCGCGCGTGGGTGAGGAAGTGGGCGTCGTCTATTCCAATGGGAATATCGACCACCCCTTGATCCTTGGCGCAGTTTACAACGGCAAACACATGCCGCCCTGGAAGCTCCCGGAGCAAAGTGCCCTGGCCGGCCTGCGCAGCCGGGAACTCGGCGGCGGCTCGCGCGGCAATCACCTGATCCTGGATGACACGAAGGAGCAGATCCAGGCGCAGCTGAAAAGCGATCATCAATGCAGCCAGCTCTCGTTGGGACATATTACACGCATCGAAGACACGAGCGGGCGCAAGGACGCGCGCGGGGAAGGCTGGGAACTCACGACCAATGCCTGGGGTGTCGCCCGCGCCGCCCAGGGGATGCTCATTACCACCGAAGCGCGGCTGAACGCGGCGTCCCATGCGAAGGACCTGGGCGAGACCGCACAGCGGCTGGCATCGGCGGCGCAGATTCAGGAACAGCTGGCCGCGATGGCGCTCGATCACGAAGCGCAGGAAAGCGGCCAACAGGATGAGGCTGCGGAGGACGTCAAAGCCCAGAACTCGGCTATCCGCGGGGCAGCCAAGGGGTCGTCCCCCGAGCTCTCTGAGCCGCATCTTGTCATGGCGAGCCCTGCCGGCATCGAGCTCACGAGCGCCCAGTCGACCCACATCGCCAGCGAACGCCACACCGCGATCACAAGCGGCAAGAGTCTTTCGCTCGCAAGCGTCGACAGCCTGTTCGCCAGCGTGGGCAAGACCTTCAGGCTGTTCGTGCACAAGGCGGGAATGAAGCTGATTGCGGCCGCCGGCAAGGTGTCGGTGCAGGCGCAGACCGACGACGTGGAAATCATCGCCAATAAGGTGCTCGAGATGATCAGCGACACGGAGTGGGTGAACATCCGCGGCAAGAAAGGGATCCGCATGTACGGCGGCGGCAAGAACATGGTCGAGATCGGCGAGCAAGTCCAGTTTTTCACCGCGGCGCCAGTGCTATTCCACGGCAATCTCGAGACGCTGCCGCCAAAAAGCGTGTCGCAGGCGTTCAACGAACGCTCCCGGGATTACCAGTTCGACCAGGAGGTCAACTTCGTCGACGCGAACCTGAAGCCCGAGAAGGCCGTCGCCTACGAACTCGTGCGCGGAGATGGAACGGTCATGGACGGGAAAACGGCGGCCAGCGGCAGCACCGAGGTACAGAAATCCGGCGGTTTCGACTCCTATACCATCCGCTACAAGGGCGAACTACCATGAGCGATCAATCCGAACTGAACGAGCGCGGCAATTATCAGGGCGAATTCACGCAGGGTGTCGGCGGGTGGGCGGAATACACGGTCCACATGACGAAGACGTCCGACACGATCCGCCACGACGTCAAGCTCCCGCCCAAAAAAGTGATTCCCGTGATCTTCCTGCCCGGTGTGATGGGCAGCAATCTTCGGCTGAGCAAAAAACGACAAGAAGAACTTGATCGGCCCGATAACCGTTCGTGGCGACCGGACGACATGGTCGGCATCAATAGCGGGGCCGCCCTTGTTGGTGCCGGGCTGGTCGGCTGGTACAAGAATGCCTCGCCGGAACAGCGGCAACTCATGCTCGACCCGAACGAGACGGAGGTCGAGTACTACAACTATACGGAAAGCGAAGATCGCTTCGATCCCGAAGGCGCCGAAACGCTGGCTTCGGACAAATTGCATCAAAACGTCCCCGACAGCCTCGAACCCATTCCACCCCTGATAGGAATGCGTGCGGTAACAGGACGGAACTTCAGGCGCGGTCCTCTGGTGAAGAAACGCGAAACACCAGCACAGATCGCAAGGTGGCGCGGCTGGAGCGAGGTCCTGTTCGCCGGAGCTTACGGGAAGATGTTGAAAACGGCTGAAAGCCACCTCAACAATATGGTGGTAGGAGATGCGGCCAACCCAATGTGGAAACCCTTCTTCGCCGATCCACGCACTTTTGGCGGCGTAAATGCAGGCTCGGCACTGACGGAGCAGGACCTGAAGAAAATCGCCGCGTGCTGGTATCCCGTCCATGCCATGGGATACAACTTTTTGAAGAGCAACGGAAAAACCGCGACGACGATCGCGGAGCGGATCCGCGGGCTTGCCAAGGGCTACCAGAAGCGGGGCTTCAAGTGCGACGAGGTAATTATCGTCACGCACAGCATGGGTGGCCTGCTGGCGCGGGCGCTCATCCATCCAAAGTATGGGAACCTGCTGAACGACCCCGCTGTCAAGATGCTCGGCATCTACCATAACGTGATGCCGACCATGGGCGCCGCCGCATCCTATAAACGCATGCGTTTTGGGTTCCTGGAAAAGGCGTTGCTGTTTCCCGAAACCAAGGCCAGCATTTTCGGCCTCAATGGGAAACATGCCACCGCCATCCTCGCCAACGCGCCTGCCGCACTGGAACTGTTTCCCGGTTCCGCTTACGGCAAATCGTCGCTGAAGGTCGTGGACGGGTCCGGGCGCGAGATGTGGAGCTGGCCGGGCGACAAAGCGAGCGCCTTGAAGAGCATTTACCTGCAACCCGCCGATCGATGGTGGCGACTCATCAATCCGAATTGGGTCAACCCCGGGCGCGTAATAGAAGAGGATGGCGGGGGTATCTCTGCCGTTATGGAGCGCCTGAAAAAAGCCAGTGAATTTATTGAAGACATCAAGACCACCTTCCATCCGACCAGTTGCTACGGCAGCTTCTGTTCGTCGCAGGAACGCCTCAGCTATGGCGAGATCGTGTTCAAGGCGACCGACCCCGACTTATGGGACAGCCGGCACATCAGGCTGTCCCCAGTAGAGACCTGGAAGCTGCTGAGCGATGACGCCCAGGGTACATTGAAAGTCCAGACCGCCAGCCGCGTGCTGACGCTCGTCCTGCAACCGCCAGCCGCCCCCGGCGACGAAACCGTCCCCGCCGCCCGCTCCGCCAAACAGATTGCGGGCAAGCTGTTCGTGCATGGAGAGACCAAAGGCAAGAGCTACGAACACCAGAACAGCTATGCAGACCAGGATGTGCTGGCCTCGCTGCTGTATTCGGTCGTACAAATCGCCAAGACGGCGAAATGGGAGGCAGCTTGAAGATCACTTCGACCCTGCAGCGTGGTGCCATATTCGCTGCCTTGCTGATTGCTTTGGTGTCATTAGCTGGAAATTCTCGTACTTATGCCTACAAGGAGACCGCCGTGCCCGAACCAGTCAAGCTCAGTCCGCGCCTGCGGACGCTGTTCGAGAAAACAAAAATCCTTTGTTTCGGCCGCTATGCGATCGAAGTACCCCAAGAAGCCCAGCTCATTATGGGAGAAGTCTCGTTTCCATCAACCGTCAGGGTGTTTCTCGGTGGAATCGAGAAAGCAAAACACAGGGCCGAAGAAAAAATTGCAAAAATGAAGTGGGAAGACGCTACTGCCGAAATCACTTACAACGATGTAGGGCCGATCGAGGACAGCTGGCAGACGCGCTATTTCGAAGACAAATACAAAAAAGAGCGCAACGCGCTGTTCTTCGACACGTATATCAGCAAAGCCGAGATGACATTCGTGCTGCGCGATTCCATCAAGCAGGGCGAGACCGAAAGCACAGTAATTGCCAGACAGCGCGCGCGCGCCGGGAGCTTGCGGCTGCGCGCTGCGGACGAAGTGCCGACTGAACCAGGCGTCTGCATCGAACACGCCTTCATGGCCAGTGATCGGTACGATCATCAGGAGATGGCGAATGCAGGAGTCTACTTGCCCAGCTTCCCGGACATTACGTTCTCGATCCGCTCGAACAAGGACGCCTATGCCGATTACGACAAGGCTGAGTTCGAGCAAATGAAGCGCGACGAGTTGTCCCTGCTTGGCCGTATCAAGGGTGCCCAAGATATGCAGGGCGCTCTTTACCCCAAGCGGGACGTTCTGCGCGAAGGCAAACGAGACGTACAACATTGGAAGGGCGAAGAATCGCTCATTCGCAGGCCCGACGGCACCCACGATTTCGAATGGGCCTTTGTCGGTACGCCGACAGATGTGGCTAATCCGTCTTCGTTTGGCGCTGCCATGTTCACCAAGGTCAAGCACAATCTGGTCGGGGCCGCTAATAAGGCATCAGTCACCGACGACGAGGCAGTCGCGCTGTGGGACAAGCTCCTGTCCGGCCTGAAATTCCGGGTCAAAGTGCCCGGCGCACCCGAGGGTTCCTACTATTTACCTAAGGACAAACCCGAGGCGACTTCCGCCAAGTGACAATGCGGCGAAACTGTAATCAGGAGCGACGATGCAGTATTTGGTCGTGCAAATCGCCAAGTCCGCAAAGTGGGAGGCTGCATGAAGATCACCTCGACCCTGCAGCGTGGCGCAGTGTTCGCTGCTTTGCTGATTGTTTTGGTGTCGTTGGCTGGAAACTCCAGTACCTATGCCTATAAGGAGACCACCGTGCCCGAACCAGTCAAGCTCAGTCCGCGCCTGCGGACGCTGTTCGAGAAAACAAAAATCCTTTGTTTCGGCCGCTATGCGATCGAGGTGCCGCAGGAAGCTCAGCTTGTTTGGGGGAGCGCCTCGTTTCCTTCAGATATAGATATTATTTCGGGAGGTATCGAGAAAGCGAAACGCAGGGCGGAAGAAAAAATTGTGAAATTGAAACGCGAGAAGCGTACTTCCGAAATTACTTACAACGACGTAGGGCCGATCGAGGATAGCTGGCAGACACGCTATTTCGAGAACGAATTCGCAAAGGAGGACAATTCTCTTTTTTTCGACACGTATATCAGCAAGGGCGAGATCACCTTCGTCCTGGGCGATGCCATCGAGACAGGCGAGACCGAAAGCACGGTAATCGCCAGACAGCTCGCGCAAGCCAAGAGCTTGCGGCTCCGCGCAGCGGAGGAGGTGCCGACCGAACCGGGCTTCTGTATCGAACACGGGTTCATGAAAGGTGATCGGTACGGTGATTCAGAGAAGGTAAATGCAGGAGTCTATTTGCCCAGCTTCCCGGACATTACGTTCTCGATCCGCTCGAACAAGGATGCCTATGCCGATTACGACAAGGCTGAGTTCGAGCAAATGAAGCGCGACGAGTTGTCCCTGCTTGGCCGTATCAAGGGTGCCCAAGATATGCAGGGCGCTCTTTACCCCAAGCGGGACGTTCTGCGCGAAGGAAAACGGGACGTACAACATTGGAAGGGCGAAGAATCTCTCATTCGCAGGCCCGACGGCACCCACGATTTCGAGTGGGCCTTTGTCGGTACGCCGACAGAAGTGGCTAACCCGTCTTCGTTTAGCGCCGCCATGTTCACCAAGGTTAAGCACAATTTGGTGGGCGCCGCTGAGAAGGCGTCGGTAAGCGATGACGAGGCAGTCGCGGTATGGGACAAAATTCTCTCTAGCCTGAAGTTCAGGGTCAAAGTACCCGGCGCACCCGAGGGTTCCTACATTTACCCAAAAGGCAAACCGGATACGTCTGCCGCCAAGTGACAATGCGGTGAAACTATAATCGGGAGCGGTGATGAAACGTCAGGGCCGAGGCGTGATTCGCCTGGATGACAAGCCTCCAACGGCCCCGGGCGACGAAACCGTTCCGGCCGCCCGTTCCGACAAACAGGTCACTGGGAAATTGTTTGTGCACGGCGAGACGAAAGGAAAAAGCTATGAGCACCAAAATAGCTACGCCAACCAAGACGTCCTGGCGTCCCTGCTGTATTCCGTTGTTCAAATCGCCAAGACAGCGAAATGGAAGTAATCGTGAAAACTATGACTTACCTGAAGCGCGGTACGATCCTGGCCCTCTTGCTGCTTGCCTTGGTGTCGTTGTGTGTAAATTCCCGCAATTACACTTACAAGGAGACCGTCATGCCCGAACAAGTCAAGCTCAGCCCGCGCCTGCAGGCACTGTTTGAAAGGACAAAAATCCTTTGTTTCGGCCGCTATGCGATCGAAGTGCCTCAGGAGGCGCAGCTCATACCGGGGAGTGCCGTTCTCGACTCTGGCATTGAGGTTGTTTCCGGCGGATTAGAAAAGGCAAAGCGCCGCGCCGACGCGAAAATAAGGAAAGTGAAGTGGGAAGACGACACTGCTGAGATTACCTATAGCGGCCCGGGGCCGATCGCGGATAGCTGGCAAGTTCGCTATTTCGAAGATAAGTACAATAAAGAACGCAATGCGCTTTTTTTTTACACGTACATAAGCAAGGGCGAAATCACATTCGTGTTAGATGATTCGATCTCAAAAGGAGAGAACGAAAGCACGGTAATCGCCCGACAGCTGGCTCGGGCCGAACGCTTGAGATTGCGCGCTGCAGAGGCACTACCGACTGAGCCGGGTTTTTGCGTCGAACACGGCTTCATGCCGAGCGATCGCTATGTGGCTCAGGAAACGATCAGTGCGGGAATTTATTTGCCCAGTCTTCCGGATGTTACCTTCTCCGTCAGTTCCAACAAAGACGCTTACGCCGATTATGACAAAGCTGAATTCGAGCAGATGAAGCGTGATGAACTGTCCCTGCTTGCCCGCATTAAGGGCGCCCAAGAAACCCAAGGCGCGTCGTACCCCAAGCGTGACGTTCTGCGCGAGGGCAAACGGGACGTACAACATTGGAAGGGCGAAGAATCGCTCATTCGCAGGCCCGACGGCACTCACGATTTCGAGTGGGCCTTTGTCGGCACGCCGACAGACGTGGCCAATCCATCCGAGTTTCATGCCGCCATGTTTACCAAGGTTAAGGACAATATGGTCGGGGCCGCTAAGAAGGCATCGGTCACCGACGACGAGGCGGTCGCGGTATGGGACAAACTTCTTTCCAGCCTGAAGTTCCGAGTCAAAGTGCCCGGCGCACCCGAAGGTTCCTACATTTACCCAAAAGGCCAACCGGATACGTCTGCCGCCAAGTGACAATGCGGCGAAACTATAATTGGGAGCGGTGATGAAACATCAGGGCCGAGGCGTGATTCGCCTGGATGACAAGACTGATCATGGCGGCCAGGTCATCAGTGCCTCGTCGGAGACGATTGCTATAGGCAAAGCAGCGGCAATCCAGGACGACATGACCTTTTGTCCGGCATGCAAAGGGAAATTTGCGATTAAACCGGATGGTGCCGGTGCAAAGCACAAAGGCAAGCCATACGCCTACGATGGAGATGTTACCGAGTGCGGAGCCCGCCTAATCAGTTCTATTGACTGATCCTGTTGCAGCGACAACGATGTCCCACCTTCACAGCGCTGCATCTACTTCCACGTGGATGTAGGCGGACGATGAACCGACAGAGGGGCACGAGCGGCTCGCCCAAATAGATCGCCCGCACTGTTCGTACATGTGAGCAGTGCAAGGGCCTTGGTTGCCCATTTTATGCGTGCTTCAGAAAGGCACAGGCCCGTTAATGCCGCCGTCACATAAAAACATTTTCTACCTTGCCCCTGCGACTATCAATCCGCAGGTCCCTGGTTCGAGTCAGGGCAGGGGGCCAGAATAGGAAGGGCCGCATGCGAATGCGGCCCTTTTTGCTTTTGCAGTATGCTCACGCCGCCGCGCGCTGTTTCTCATCGCGTTTTCCGCGCCGTCCCAGCAGTTCGAACACACCCATCCCCGCCACCATCGCCAGGAAGAACAGCAGCGGTTTGCCCCCGCCCACCAGAATCGACGCCACCGCCGGCCCGGGACAATACCCGGCCAGTCCCCAACCGGCGCCGAATACCAGGCTGCCCGCCAGCAGCCGGCGGTCGATCCGCGTTGCGGTCGGCAACTGCAGCGGCTCTCCCAGCAAGGAGCGCCGCCGGCGCCGCGCGAACGCATAGGCCGGCATCGCGGCCAGCAGCGCGCCGCCCATCACGATGCCGAGCGACGGATCCCATGCGCCGGCCAGGTCGAGAAAGGCCAGCACCTTGGCCGGATTGGTCATTTCGGAGAGAATCAGCCCGGTCCCGAACAGCAGGCCGGCCCATAAGGCGAACAGGATTTTCATGCGACGCTCCCGAACACATGGCGCAGCAAGTAGACGATGGCGAAGCCGGCGCCCATGAAGGCCACGGTCGCCGCCAGCGAGCGCGGTGAGCCGCGCGCCATGCCGCACACGCCGTGGCCGCTGGTGCAGCCGCCGCCGTAGCGGGTGCCGATGCCGACCAGCAGGCCGGATGCGATCAGGGCCGGCCAGCCCGCATCGACCTCGACATGCGGGAGCGCCGCCACCAGGCTGTAGAGCAGCGGTGCGCCGGCCAGGCCGGCGAGAAACGCCAGGCGCCAGCCGGTCTCGCCGGGCGCTGGACGCAGCAGGCCGCCCAGGATGCCGCTGACGCCGGCGATGCGCCCGTTGAACAGCAGCAGGCCGCCTGCCGCGAGGCCGATCAGCAGTCCGCCGGCCAGCGCCGGCCACGGCGTAAAATTGACCCAGTCGATGTCCATCGCGTCCTCCACTCCACCTTGGACCGCGAACGCGCGCCGAAGTTGTTGGCAGCCTATCGCTCAGCGGCTCTTTTTCTTATTGGATGTGTAAGTACGCGTATAGAAATCTGGCGGCTTTTTCGCCACCCAGGCGATGAAGGCTGCGATCTCTTCGTGCCCGCGCAGCGCGTCCCAGGTATGGTAGCTCTGCAGCAGCTCGCGCTCGGTGAGCGCCGAGTGAATCTTGCGGTGGCAGATCTTGTGGATCGCGAACTGTTCCTTGCCCTTGAAGGTCTTCGGGATCAGGTGATGGCGGTCGATATTGACCGTTCCCAGGATGCGCCCGCACAGCGGGCAGAGGTTATCGACCACGTATCACTCCGGGTTGTTTTTGCTTGCTCTATGAGATATGGTGCGTAATCAATAGCTGCGCAAGACTTGTCCCGCTAATTTCAATAAGGAAAACAGGGATAACTCCCTCTTGTTAAATGGCATTGAGGTAAAATTAACCCTTACAAGTTTGCAATAACGTTCCACCAGCCCTGAAAGCGACGCCGTTGCATGATCGAGGACGACTCCACCCGCTGTTCCGTGCTGTTGATCGACGATGAATCGTTTGCCCAGGACATCATCGCCCACGGCCTCAAGGGTTGTGCCAATCACCAGCTGATGTACGAATCCAGCCCGGAGCGCGCCGTCGAGGTGGCGCGGCAGATCGACGCGACCGTGGTGCTGGTCGACCTGCGCATGCCCGGCGGCCTCGACGGCTTTGCCGTGATCGCCCGCCTGCGCGCCCATCCCGACACCGAAGACATCCCGGTCATCCTGCTCTCGTCCGAGGACGATCCCGACATCAAGGCCAAGGCCTTCGCCGTCGGCGCCAGCGACTACATGGTCAAGTGGCCCGATCCGCGCGAGCTGGTGGCGCGCGTGCGCCACCACAGCGGCGCCTGTATCGCGCGGCGCGAGCGCGACCAGGCGTTCGCTTCGCTGCGCCGCAGCCAGGAAGAGCTGGCCGCCAGCCAGTCGGCCCTGCAGCAGGCGCAGAAGATGGAAGCGATCGGCCAGCTCACCGGCGGCGTGGCCCACGATTTCAACAACGTGCTGCAGATCATCGGCGGCAACCTGCAGCTGCTCAAGCTGGTCGGCAACCTGAACGACGCAGCGCGGGCGCGGGTCGAGACGGCGCTGTCGGGCGTCGAGCGCGGCGCCAAGCTGGCCGCGCACCTGCTGGCCTTCGCGCGCCGCCAGCCGCTGCAATCGGTGGTGATCGATCCCGGTCACCTGCTGCGCGAGATGGACGATATGGCGCGCCGCGTGCTCGGCGCCAGCACCCTGGTGCGCACCGAGATCGCGCATGGCCTCGGCAGCACCATGATCGACCCCAACCAGCTCAATAACGTGCTGCTGAACCTGGTCATCAATGCGCGTGACGCCATGCCCGATGGCGGCACGCTCACCATCCGCGGGGACAACGTCGGCGCCGACGACGAGCTGCCGGCCGAGGTGCCGGAGGGCGACTACGTGATGCTCGAGATCGCCGATACCGGCAAGGGCATGCCGCCCGATGTGCTGCGGCGCGCCTTCGAGCCCTTCTTCACCACCAAGCCGACCGGGCAGGGGACGGGGCTGGGCCTGTCGATGGCCTACGGTTTCGTGAAGCAGTCGGGCGGCGAGATCGTGCTGCACAGCGAGGAGGGCAAGGGCAGCAGCGTACGCATCTACCTGCCGCGCAGCAGTTCTGCGCCGGCGGCAAGCGAGGAGCACGCGTCGCACCTGCCGCTGGCCGGCGGGCTGGAGACCATCCTCGTGGTCGAGGACGAAGAAGAGGTGCGCTCGTCGACCTGCGGCATCCTGTCGGCGCTGGGCTACGAGGTGCTGGAAGCCGGCGATGCGGCCGAGGCGGCCGCCATCGTCGAGAGTGGCCGCCATGTCGACCTGGTGTTCACCGACGTGATCATGCCGGGGCCGGTCAGCAGCCTGCAGCTGGGCGAGATCGTGCGCCGCCACCTGCCGGAATGCCAGGTGCTGTACACCTCGGGCTATGCCGAGGGCGTGCTGGCGCATGAAGGCAAGCTGGACTCGTCGGTCCACCTGCTGCAGAAACCCTACCACCCGGACGCGCTCAGCGCGCGCATCCGCCACCTGCTGCGGCGCGCCAGGCGCGCCGCGAACCGGCCGTCAGCGCCGACTCACTTCGGCTTGATGTAGCGGCGCGAGCCTGGCGGCGGTTCGTTCAGCACCGCCCAGAAGATGCCGAGGTCGCCGATCGCGCGCACGAACTCGTTGAAGTCCACCGGCTTGACCACGTAGGCGTTCACGCCCAGCTGGTAGCTGCGCACCACGTCCTGTTCTTCCTTGGACGAGGTCAGCATCACCACCGGAACCGACTTGAGGCCGTCGGAGTTGCGGATTTCCTTCAGCACCTCGAGCCCGTCGACCTTGGGCAGCTTGAGGTCGAGCAGGATCACGGCCGGACTGCCGAGCTGGCGCTCGGCGAACTCGCCGCGCCGGTGCAGGTAGTCGAGCGCTTCGGCGCCGTCGCGCACCACCACGACTTCGTTGGCGAGCTGGCTTTTCGACAGCGCGATGAGCGTCAGCTCCAGGTCATGGGGATTGTCTTCCACCAGGAGGATGGGCTTGAGCATGGGAAATCGCCTTATTTAGATGGGTCTTGTTTTGGAAGGCTGAAGGAGAACGTTGCCCCTTCGCCGGGTGTCGAGTTGGCCCAGACGCGGCCGTTATGGCGCTCGACGATGCGCCGCACGTTGGCCAGGCCGATGCCGGTGCCCTGGAAGTCTTCCATGCGGTGCAGGCGCTGGAACACGCCGAACAGCTTATGCACGTAGTCCATATTGAAGCCGGCGCCGTTGTCTGCCACGTGGAACACGAAGTCGTCGCCGGCGTCCTCGTGCCAGACGCGGATCACGGCCTGTTCGCGCGCGCCGGTGAACTTCACCGCGTTCGACAGCAGGTTGAGCATCGCCAGGTGCAGGAAGCTCGGGTCGGCGCACACGGTCGGCAGGCGGTCGATGTGCCAGTCGATCTTGCGCTGGCCGATTTCCAGGTCCAGCTTGTCGATGCAGCCCGAGACCAGCTCGGTCATGTCGACCTGGGTCGGGCGCAGCGCCGCGCGGCCCATCTGCGAGAACGACAGCAGGTCGTCGACCAGCTTGCCGGCCAGGCGCGCCGACTGCTTGATGTTCTTCAAAAAACGCTCGCGCATGGCGGCATCCTCGCTGCCGGCCGCTTCGATCAGCAGGTCGGAGAAGCCGACGATGTGGCGCAGCGGCGCGCGCAGGTCGTGCGAGACCGAATACGAGAACGCTTCGAGTTCCTTGTTGGCGCGCGTCAGTTCCTCGGCCAGTTCGGCCATCTGCTCGGCGCGCTCGAGCGCAATGCCGAGCAAGGCGCTGCGGAACTCGACCGCCAGTTCGATCTCGGCCGCGTGCCAGGGCAGGCTGTGGCCGTGGATGGTCTCGCGCCAGGCGGCGAAGCTCTGGCGCGGTGAAAGCTGGGTCGGCGCGCCCTGCGGCGCCTGCTTTTCATGGGGATTGCCGGCCCATTCGACGGTCTGCACGAGTTCCGGGCGGAACCACAGCAGGTAGTGCTGGTGGATGCGCGAGATCGGCAGCGCCAGCAGGCCGCTGGCGACGCCCGTCAGCGCGCTCGCCGGCGGGTATGCCCCGGCCAGGTGGTTCGTGTGGAACAGCTCGGTATGGCCGTGCACGGCGAGCCAGGTCGACAGTGCGCGGATCGCTTTTTCGTCCGGCGTGTCGCCATAGGTCAAAATGCGGTCGTCGACCACCACCGCCACGCCGCCGGCGCGCGCGAAGCGCAGCAGCTCGGGGAACACGCCGCTCAGGTTGTCGAGGAAGTCGGCGCCCTTGGTCAGGTGGCCCAGCATCTCGACCATGATGCGGCGCACGTCGAGGCGGAACTGCAGCTCGGCGCCATCCTCGCGCGTCTCGATGCACAGCGACAGGATCTGGCCCAGCTGCTCGCAGGCGGTGCGCTTCTCGACCGACACCGGGCAGGGTTCGGCGTTATGGCAGGAGATCAGGCCCCACAGCTTGCCCTTGACGATCAGCGACACCGACATCGAGGCCAGCGTGCCCATATTGCGCATGTACTGCAGGTGCACCGGCGAGACGCTGCGCAGGGCGGCGAACGACAGGTCGTTGCGGCTGCCCGTGACCGGATTGGCGCCCGGGACCAGCGGTGCAGCTTCGTAGTTCGCATCCTGGATCAGGCGGATCGGCGACAAGGTGTACAGCTCGCGCGCCTGGGCCGGGATGTCGCTGGCCGGAAACGACTGCCCCAGGTAGGAATCGTAATCGGGCGCCTTCGACTCGGCCACCACGCGGCCATGGCCGCTGGGGTCGAACTGGTAGACCATCACGCGGCCGTAGCCGGTCACCGAGCGCACATGGCGCGCCGCCAGGTCGGACAGGGCGGGAATCGAGGCGTGCTCGTTGACCCGCGCCAGGAAATCGGTGATCAATGGATACAAGTGGCGGAACTCGGCCGGCTGGGCGCGCTCGACGGCTTCGAATTCGGCGATGATCAACCCGTCCCAGGCATGCCCCAGCACGTCGAAATGGCGGCCGTTGGCCAGCGTGACGGTGCCGAGGTAGCCAGGACGCTGGCCCAGGGTGCCGCTGCCCAGCTCCAGCGCCAGACGTTCGCTGGCCGCCTCGCCGATTGCCTCGGCCAGCGGCCGGCCGAGCACTGCCTGCACGTCGACGCCGCTCCAGTGGGCGAGGTTGGCGCTGGCCTGCAACACCTCGAGCGCAGGCGACAGGGTCAGCATGAAGCCATGCGGCTGGATGCTCCCGGGCGTGCGGATGGGTTCCTTGTCGCAGCCGGCGATGTCGAGATGGTCGGGGAGTGGCTGGGTCATGATGCGGTGTGCTGACGAGCGGGAGAAACGAGTCTCTATTGTAGCGTGAAAGCTTGCTGCAATTTCTATACTGCTTGTCACATTTCGCGATTTACTGGGCTTTGTATTATCGCAGGTGTTACATCTCGATACCCAATATTGTTGCAGATGCACATGCAGTCGCGTGGCAAATTGTGGCAAAGCAGATGTATGATAGGCCACTTTACCGGACTCAGCAGACAGGAAGTCGCACTGCCCCCATGGACACCTCACTACCCGTCAAGCAGCCGCTGACCGACGAGCAGCGTTTTCAGTACCTGATCGCCGGCATCAGCGATTACGCGATCTACATGCTCGACCCGCAGGGATACGTCAACAGCTGGAATGCGGGCGCCCAGCGCTTCAAGGGCTATCTCGAGCACGAGATCCTGCAACAGCATTTCTCCCGTTTCTACACGCCCGAGGACCGCGCGTCCGGCCTGCCGGCCCAGGCCCTTGCCCATGCCCTGGCCCATGGCCGCTACGAATCCGAGGGCTGGCGCGTGCGCAAGGACGGCGGCCGCTTCTGGGCGCACGTGGTGATCGACCCGATCCGCGACGACCGCGGCGAGCTGATCGGCTTTGCCAAGATCACGCGCGACGTCACCGAGAAGAAGCAGGCCGAGGACCTGCTGCGCGAGAGCGAGCAGCGCTTCCGCCTGCTGGTGCAGGGCGTGACCGACTATGCGATCTACATGCTCACGCCCGAGGGCGTGGTGTCGAACTGGAACCTGGGCGCCCAGCGCATCAAGGGCTACAGCCAGGACGACATCGTCGGCCACCACTTCTCGCTGTTCTACACCGACGAAGACCGCCTGCGCGGCCTGCCGGCGCGCGCGCTGACGGCGGCCGGCGACGTCGGCCGCTACGAGGCCGAGGGCTGGCGTGTGCAGGACGGCACCCGGTTCTGGGCCAACGTCGTGATCGACGCCATCCGCGGCGACGACGGACGCCTGCTGGGCTATGCCAAGATCACGCGCGACCTGACCGAGAAGAAGGCGGCGGCCGAGGCGCTGGACAAAGCCCAGGCGGCGCTGTTCCAGGCCCAGAAGATGGAGTCGATCGGCCAGCTCACCGGCGGCATCGCGCACGACTTCAACAACCTGCTGTCGGTGATCTCGAGCGGCCTCGAGGTGCTGAGCATGCAGCGCAGCCCGGGCGGCGACGCCAAGACGCTCGACAGCATGCGGCGCGCGATCGACCGCGGCGCCACGCTCACCCAGCAACTGCTGGCCTTCGCGCGCCAGCAGCCGCTGGAACCCGAAACGCGCAACGTCAACCGCATCATCAGCGGCTTCGAATCGGTGCTGCGGCGCGCCACCAATTCGTCGATCGATTTCGTGCTCAAGCTCGACCCCAGGGCGCCGAACGCCGTGATCGACGCCGCGCGGCTGGAGTCGGCGGTGCTGAACCTGGTGGTCAATGCGCGCGACGCCATGCCGGGCGGCGGGCGCATCGTGGTCGAGACCGCGGGCGTGGTGCTGGCCGGGGGCGAACACGCGGCGCTGGCGGCCGGCCCCTGGCTGCGCCTGAGCGTGAGCGACACCGGCACCGGCATGACGCCGGAAACCATCGCGCGCGCCTTCGAACCCTTCTTCACCACCAAGGAAGTCGGCAAGGGCACGGGCCTGGGCCTGTCACAGGTGTACGGCTTCATCAAGCAGTCGGGCGGCGAGGTGACCATCGAGAGCACGGTGGGCGAGGGCACCAGCATCGTCATCTGGCTGCCGGCCGTGACCTCGCACGCGCACGACCTGGCGCAGATCGAGACCGAGACCGTGCTGATCGTCGAGGACGAGCCCGACCTGCTGGACGTCGCGTCCTCGCTGTTCCTGAGCATGGGCTACGACGTGATGACCGCCGCCAGCGGCAGCGACGCCCTGAACCTGCTGGCCAGCCGCGACGTCGACATCCTGTTTACCGACGTGGTGATGCCGAACGGGATGAACGGCATCGAACTGGCCGCCTACACGCGCAACAACTATCCGAACGTGAAGGTGATGCTCGCGTCTGGCTATCCGCAGCCGGCATTGAAGCTCGACCGCTCGCGGCTGGGCGAATTCGCCTTCGTCAGCAAGCCGTACCGGCTGTCGGACCTGGCCAGGAGCCTGCGCAGCGCGCACTAGGCGCCTGATGAAGAGTTCGCATTGAAATGAGAATCATTATCATTTAATATGGTGCCCACGGCGCGCGGTGCGCCGTGGTTCTTCACAGGGGGTGCCGATGCTGGCCGAACGGGACGTCGATCGACTGCTATGCGAGCACGGGGCGCTGTTGCGCGCCCATGCCCAACTCCAGGCGCGCTGCACGGCCCTGTTGCACGAGCAGGCCGAGCGCATCCGTCGGCTCGATGCCGAGCTGATGCGCACGCGCGCGGCGGCGATCCGCAGCTTCAGCGCGCTGGCCTGGGAACGCGAAGACCGCGCCGCGCTCGAGCAAGCGGCGCCGGGCCTGAAGCGGCGCGCAGCCATGGGCCGCCAGGTCGAGGCCTTGCAGGCGCGCGTGCACGAGCTGACGCGCCGGCTGCATGCACGTGACCTGGCCGGCCATGCTGCGCGGGCCGACGACGCCTTGCCGCGCGCACTCGACGCCAGCCTCGAAGCCAGCCTGGAAGCGGCCGACCTGGTGATCTGCCAGACCGGTTGCCTGAGCCATGGCGACTACTGGCGGGTGCAGGATCACTGCAAGCGCAGCGGCAAGCTGTGCATGCTGGTCGACCAGCCCGACCGGGTGCACATCGTGCGCATCGAGAGCCTCGCCTGAGGCTTACAAGGCGAAGATGATGTCGCTGATCTGCTCATAGAGCTTGTCGGCCGACGGCCCCTGGTTGGGCCAGTTCAGGATGTCGAAGTGGTCGTAGCCCTTGTAGTTGCCGAGGAAATTCCAGGCCCCGCGCACGGCCGTGCCGTCGTAGTCGCGCGCCGGGTGGCCGTTGGGCGAGCGCATGCTGATCGTGTTGACCACGCCATCGTTCGAGAACCAGTCGCTGTCGATCTTCACGCGGTTGGGCAGGTCGAGGGTATAGCTGCCCATGCCGCGCTGCGCCACCGAGGGCACGATCCACTCGCCGGCGAAGGATTTGAAATAGGGGATCATGTCGGCGCGCGCATACTGGAACAGCGTGGTCTGGACCGGGGCGATCACGCGGTCGGTGCCGTTGCAGCACCAGGCGCCGCCCTCGGTGGCTACCGTGCCGACCGAAAAATAATAGATGTGCGGCGAGGTGCGCGCCCACAGATTGAATTCGCGCGCGCCGTCCGGCGCCAGTTCCCAGCCCGCCACCCGGTGCCCGAGCACGTCGCGCAGCGGCAGGCGGATGCCCGGCAGGATGTTGAACACGGCATCGGTGAGGGTGGTGCCGTTGTGCGGCGCCGAGATCGTGGTCACGCTGCGGATCCAGCCGACCTTGCCGCCCTTAAACAGTTCGCCGTCGCCTTCGTCTTGCGGCGAGCCGTGTTCGAGCAGTTCGATCAGCGCCCGGATCGTGGTGCCGCCCTGGCTGTGCCCGATCATGTGGATCGGATGGTCCTGGTCCCAGGCCGGATACAGGGCCAGCGGATAGTCTTGCGGGTTGTTGCGCGGGTCGGCGGCCCAGCATTTGCCGGGCGGCTTTTGCACCTGGCCCGGCAGGCCGTGGTCGCGCACATGGGCCTTGCCATAGTCGACGCAGCCGCCCTTGATCTGGGCATACAGGTCGGCCGCGCGGTCCCAGTTGGACGAGATCGGGCCGACCGCCGCGGCGAACACGGCGCGTGGCCCGCGGTAGATCTGCATCTGCGAGGCGATGTCGCCATAGCCGCCCCAGTAATTGAAGCCGCTGTGCTGGAATTCCTCGGGTCCGAAGCCGAGGAAGCCGTGGACGAGGATGACGGGATAGTTATTCGCCGCGCTGCAGGCGGGAGCGGCGAACATGCCCAGCGCAACCAGCAGGGCGGCGCAGGCGCGAGCGAATCGAACCATCTGGCTTCTCCGATAAATGCGTCAAGCACATTGTCGGAGGTAGGACGACGGTCGGGTTTGCGCTGTGTCGACCCGCGGCGAAGGAATTAAAATTCACGCAAGGAAACATGCGCATGCCGCTTGACAATGCCGTGTCAAATTCCCTGTGTTTATTACTCACATGGTCAGCGCACCGTGGTGCTGCCGACCGACGTGGTCGGCTCCGAGACCGCCGTCGCCGGCGTGGCGCCCGGCGCCGGCGCGGTCGATGCGGTGGCGGCAGCCTTCTCGGCCTGCTCCAGGCGGCCGTCGGTCCACACCACGTAGTCGTCGACCGAGTACAGGCGGCACGGGTCCTTGCTCTTGGCCGAGCAGGTCGCCAGCGCGCGGCCTTCCGGGTCTTCGCCTTCCTCGGCCCAGGTCCAGCCGCCGCTCGGCGACACGGCGAAGGCGCGCGGCGTCATCTTGGTCAGGTAGTCGCGGTAGGCGCGGCGGCCGTGCTCGGAGAGGAAGGGCACGGCGTCGACGTCATCGACCCCGGCGTAATCGGTGCGCGGCTGGCTGGGAGGAGGCGGGACGTCGACCACGACCGCGGTCGGCATGCCGATCTCTTTCAGGAACCGTTCCGTATCTTCCAGCCACACCTTCTCGCCGTCGCGGCTGGCCAGCATGCCGTGGGCATCGCGCTTGAACGACGGGAATTCCACCAGGCGCCCGCGGCCGCCGGCCTGGACGTAGGAGGCGTGCATGCGTCCCGCCAGTTCCGGGCCGAACAGCGAGTCGTTCTGGCCATACATCCACAGGCTCGGCACCTTGGCCCTGGCGCCGTATTCGGCGAAGGCCGACACCAGCTGCGAGCGCCAGGCGCAGCGGTCGCTGTCGTCGCGCAGGCCGCCGGCGAAATTGATCAGGCCGCGCACGCCCGGCAGGTCTTCGACGCCGAGGGCGATCGTGGCCAGGCCGCCATACGACTGGCCGGCCACCACCATGCGCTCAGCGTCGACCCAGGGCTGGCGGCGCGCATAGTCGAGGGTCGAGCGGATGTCTTCGGCTTGCGTATAGCCATTGGCCGTCATGTCGCAGCCATGGTCGCGGTAGCGGCCGCCCGACTTCGAGAAGCCCTGGCGCATCGGCACCATCACCGCATAGCCGCGCTTCACGAAGGCGCTGGCCATGTAATAGAAGCGGTCACGCGGCTGCAGGCTGGGGCGGCCGGGATCCTTGCCATGGTTGATGACGATCAGCGGGAAGGGGCCGGGACCGTTCGGCTGGAACATGGTGGTCTCGAGCGTGACGCCGCCATCGCCGGCCGGGACCTGGACGACGTGCTCGTTCATGCGGTAATCGAGCTGGGCAGGGGCGGCAGCCGGCAGTTCCTGCAGGTGCGCCACGGCTGGCAGCATGGCCAGCACGGCAATCGAAGTGGAGATCAGGGTGCGGATGGACGGTGTTCTCGACATGGATGACTCTGGTAATGCTGCCATACGGAACAATTTCCTTACGGCATAAACCCGAGTCTAGGACGAGTAAATCTTGAGAGCAATATCCGGTTGACCAGATCGACAGGTATATTTTTGTGTGTGGCGAAAGTGACATCCGACGCGTTTTTTTACAAAGGAGTATCATCGCCTCCCTATGAGTGGTAAGGGAAATTACGCATGAGCAAGTATGCGCCGCGCGAGTGGGCACCCGACGAAAGGCCGATGATGCCCGGCTCGCCGTCCACGCCGGCACATCCGACCCCACTGCGCTTCGCCTACCTGTTCGTCGGTGTCCTGATCACGATTACGGGCGGTCTCGGCAATGCGCTGGTGACCGTCAACCTGGTTCACCTGCAGGGCGTGCTGGGCGCGTATTCCACCGAAACCACCTGGTTGCCGGCCGCCTACGTGATGGCCAATGCCTCGATGAACCTGTTGCTGGTGAAATTCCGGCAACAATTCGGCCTGCGCCTGTTCACCGAGATCTTCCTGGTGCTGTATGCGCTGGTGACCTTCGCCCACCTGTTCGTCAACGACCTCGCTTCGGCGATCGCGGTGCGCGCGGCCCACGGCATGCTGGCGGCGGCGGTGTCGCCGCTCGGCCTGTACTACATCCTGCAAGGGTTCAAGAAGGAATGGCGCCTGCGCGGGGTGGCGCTGGCGATGGGCGCGGCCCAGCTGGCGCTGCCGCTGGCCTATATCTTTTCCAACGACCTGCTGCAGATCGCCGAATGGCGCGGCCTGTATCTGTTCGAGCTGGGCCTGGCCCTGGTGTCGCTCGGCGCCGTGCTGCTGCTCAAGCTGCCTCCGGGCGACTACATCAAGGCCTTCCGACCGACCGACTTCGTCACCTTCGCCCTGTTCGCGCCGGGCATGGCGCTGCTGTGCGCGGCGATCAGCTTCGGCCGGGTGGAGTGGTGGTTCGAGCGCGCCTGGATCGGAATGGCGCTGGCCGGCGCGATCCTGCTGCTGGCGGCCGCGCTATGCGTCGAGCATAACCGCGCCAATCCGCTGCTGAACCTGCGCTGGCTGGCCAGCGGCAATATCGCGCGCCTGGCGCTGTCGATGCTGCTGGTGCGCATCGTGCTTTCGGAGCAGAGCGTGGGCGCGGTCGGCTTCCTGCGCGCGGTGGGCCTGGACAACGACCAGCTGCAAACCCTGTACGCGATCGTGCTGGCCGCCACGGTGGCCGGGATCGTGGTGTCGGCGCTCACCATCAACGTCAAGCACCTGGTGGCGCCGCAGGTGATCGCGCTGTTGTGCATGGCGCTGGGCGCCTGGATCGATGCCCATGCCAGCAACCAGACCCGGCCCGAGCAGATGTACCTGAGCCAGAGCCTGCTCGCCTTCGGCGGTACATTGTTCCTCGGCCCCCTGGTGGTGTCGCTGCTCGGCGCCGTGATCCCCAATCCGCAGAACCTGATCAGCTTTTCGGTGCTGTTCGGCCTCACGCAGAACCTGGGCAGCCTGCTCGGTTCGAGCCTGGTGGGCACCTTCCAGGTGATCCGCGAAAAATACCATTCCTCGCTGATCGTCGAGGGCCTCTCGAGCCTGGATCCGCTGGTGGCCAGCCGCATCCAGTCGGGCGCCGCCGCGGCCGGGCGCCTGCTGGCCGACCCCGCCGCCGCGACGCGCCAGAGCCTGCAATCGCTGTCGGCGACCGCGACGCGCGAAGCCAATATCCTCGCCTACAACGACGTGTTCCTGGTGCTGGCCGCCCTGGCCGCCGCGAGCGCGGCCTGGATCTTCCTGCATGCCGTGTGGCTGCACTGCTTCCCGGCCGTGCAAGCCGTGCCGACCCCCGCGCCCAAGCCGGGAACCCCACCCCCACCCGACCCCGTGACCGACTGATATGCCAGAACCATCGACCGTACCAAACCGTTCCAGACGCATCCTGCTGAGCGCACTCGCATTCGGCGCCATCGCCATCGCCGGCGTGTTGATCGTGCTGTATGCCTGGAACCTGCCGCCGTTTCGCAGCACCCTGCAGAGCACCGAGAATGCGCTGGTGCGCGGCCAGGTGACGATCATCAGTCCGCAGCTGAGCGGCTACGTGGTCGAGGTGCGGGTGCAGGATTTCCAGCACGTGAAGAAGGGCGAGCTGCTGATGCGCATCGACGAGCGCATTCCGACCCAGCGCCTGGCGCAGGCGCGCGCCGAGCTGGCCAACCGCCAGGCGGCGCTCGCCAACTTCGCCCAGAGCCAGTCGAGCGCGCGCGCCACCATCGCCCAGAACCAGGCGCTGCTGGCGTCGAACGAGGCGCAGGCCCGGCGTGCCCAGGCCGACCTGCGCCGCGTGGAACAGCTGGCCGCCGACGGTTCGCTGTCGGCGCGCGAACTCGACGCCGCGCGCGCGACGCAGGCCCAGGCCAGCGCCAGCCGCGACCAGTCGCGCGCCGCGATCGAGATCGCGCGCCAGAACTTGCGCTCGGTCGACGTCAACCGCGCCGCGCTCGAGGCGGCGGTCGCCAATGCCGAAGCCGCGGTGAAGCTGGCCGAGATCGACCTGGCCAACACCCGCATCACCGCGCCGCGCGACGGCCAGCTGGGCCAGGTGACGGTGCGCCTGGGGGCGTTCGTCAATGCCGGCGCCCAGCTCACGGCCCTGGTGCCGGACACGATGTGGGTCATCGCCAACATGAAGGAAACGCAGATGGCCAACGTGGCCGTCGGCCAGCCGGTGACCTTCAGCGTCGACGCGCTGGGCAATGCGCGGCTGCGCGGCCACGTCGAACGCATCTCGCCGGCGACCGGCTCGGAGTTCTCGGTGATCGCGCCGGACAACGCCACCGGCAACTTCGTCAAGATCGCCCAACGGATTCCGGTGCGGATCAGCATCGATCCGAACCAGCCGCTGGCCGCGCGCCTGCGGCCGGGCATGTCGGTGGTGACCACGATCGATACGGCGCAAGTCGGAGCCGCGCGGTGAGCCGGCGCGGTCTCGTCCTGGCGGCGCTGCCGTGGCTGCTGTCGGCCTGCGCGATGGCGCCGCAGCCGGCGCCGGAACCGTCGCTCACCGTGCCGCCGGCCTGGCGCACCGCGAGCGATGGCGCCAACGCGGCCATCGAGCGCGACTGGTGGCGCGCCTTCGGCGATCCGGTGCTCGATGGTCTGGTGCGGCGCGCGCTCGACAATAACGGCGACCTGAAGATCGCCAGGTCGCGCTTGCAGGAATACCAGGCGCGCGTCCGCGTGGCCGACAGCGCGCGGCTGCCGGCATTGAACCTGTCGCTGGGACCGACGCGCGCGCGCACGATCGGCCCGTTCGGCGACCCGGTCGAGACCACCTCGGTGGTCGGCGCGGTGCAGGCCAGTTATGAGCTGGACCTGTTCGGCCGCATCGCCGGCAGCGTGGAGGCGGCGCGCTTCGAGTCGCTGTCGCAGGAAGCGGCATTGGAAGCCGCGGCGCTGGCGGTGGCCGCGAACACGGCGTCCGGCTACCTGAACCTGCTCGGCCTGGACGCCCAGCTGGCGCTGGCCAGGGCGACCCTGGAATCGCGCGAGCGCTCGTTCGAACTGGCGCGCCACCAGTTCGAGGTCGGCTACAGCTCGCGCCTGGAAATGTCGCAGGCCGAGGCCGAGCTGCACTCGACCGCCGCCACCGTGCCGCAGCTGGAGCGCCAGATCGCGCTGCAGGAACAGGCGCTGAACGTGCTGCTCGGCGCCAGCCCCGGTCCGGTGGCGCGCGGCGCCGAACTCAAGGCATTGCACGAACCGCGGCCGGCGCCGGGGCTGCCGTCGGAACTGCTGCGCCGGCGTCCCGACATCGCCCAGGCCGAGCGCCTGGTGGCCGCCAGCGACGCCAGCCTGGCGGTGGCGCGCGATGCGCTGCTGCCGTCGATCCGCCTAACGGCTTCGCTGGGCGCGCAGGGACACAGCCTGTCGCAGCTGCTGCGCTCTCCGACCGAGTTGTGGAGCATCGGCGGCAGCGTGCTGGCGCCGCTGTTCGACGCCGGCCGGCTGCGCGCCCAGGCCGAGATCGCGGGCACGGTGCGCGACCGCGCGGTGTATACCTACGAGACCGTGGTGCGCACCGCATTCGCCGAAACGGACAATGCGCTGGCGTCGATCGACGGCTTGCAGCGGCAGCTGGTGGAGGCCGAGGCGCGGCGCCGGGCGGCGGGCGAGGTGCTGCGGGTGGCGGGCAACCGCTATCGCAACGGTTACGCTTCTTATCTGGAGGAGCTCGACGCCCAGCGCACGGCCTTCAACGCCGACCTGAATGCGCTGCAATTGCGCACCAGCCTGCTGGCGGCCCACGTCGACCTGTACCGGGCGCTGGGCGGTGGATGGACGCCGGCGCCGTGAATGTTTCGCCAGTAAAACGTCCGGTCTGCGCCGTGTGCCTGCGCGCGCAGTCGGCCTGCATCTGCCGCTGGATCGCGCCGGTCGCGCCCCAGGCTGCGCTGCTGGTCCTGCTGCATCCGCTCGAAGTCGGCAACGCCAAGAACAGCGGGCGGCTGCTGCACCTGAGCGTGGCCGGCAGTGAGCTAATCGTCGGTGAAGCGTTCGATGCGGACGTGCTGGACGGCCTGCTGCATGCCGGCGGACGCACGCCGGTGCTGCTGTATCCGCACACGCCGGACGACCCGAGCCTGCCACTGCCGTTTCCTGCGTTGCCCGCGTCCTCGCTGCGCCTGGTCGTGCTCGACGCCACCTGGCGCAAGAGCCGCAAGATGCTGTACCTGAATCCGGCGCTGCAGAAGCTGCCGCGGCTGGCGCTGACGGACGTGGCGCCGTCCAACTACCGCATCCGCAAGGCGCATGCGCCGCACCAGCTGTCGAGCCTGGAAGCGGCGGCGCAGGCGCTGGGCCAGCTCGAAGGCGATGGCGCGCGCTACGGGGCGCTGCTGGATGCCTTCGATGGGTTTGTTTCGCAACAGGCCGCGTACGCGCGCGCTTGAATTCGGCACCCGGGCGGCGTAATATACTGTACAAATATACAGTATCGGAGCGCCAGCCATGGGCACCATCGATTTTCCACTCCAGCGCCAACCATTCGACGACGGACATGTCGCCCTTGCGCCGTCCCCGCCGCCGCTGGCGCGCAAGGGGCGCGGTGCGGTGTCGAACCTGCAAGGCCGCTACGAGGTCAACGGCCGCGAGCGCTTTGACGATGGCTGGGCGATCGACGACGATGAAGCGCCCGCCTTCAAGACCGTGGTCACCGACGAGATCGCCAAGAGCATCCTCTCGCGCAATACGTCACCGGACATCCCGTTCAGCGTCTCCCTGAATCCCTACCGTGGCTGCGAGCACGGCTGCATCTATTGCTTCGCGCGGCCGACGCACAGCTACCTCGGCCTGTCGCCGGGGCTCGATTTCGAGAGCCGCCTGTTCGCCAAGGTCAACGCGCCCGAACTGCTGCGGCGCGAGCTGGCGAAGCCCGGCTACGTGCCCGAACACATCGCCATCGGCGTCAACACCGACGCCTACCAGCCGTGCGAACGCGAGCGCAAGCTCACGCGCGCGGTGCTCGAAGTGCTGGCCGAGTGCCGCCATCCGGCCGGCCTGATCACCAAATCGTCGCTGATCGAGCGCGATATCGACATCCTGGCGCCGATGGCCGCCAAAGGCCTGGCGTGCGCGGCCATCACGCTCACGACGCTCGACGCCGAGATTTCGCGCACGCTGGAGCCACGCGCTGCGGCGCCGATGCGGCGCCTGCGCACCATCCGCACGCTCACCGAAGCCGGGATCCCGGTGAGCGTCAGCGTGGCGCCGATCATCCCGTTCGTGACCGAGCCCGAGATCGAGCGCATCCTCGAGGCGGCGCGCGACGCCGGCGCGGTCGGCGCGCACTATACGGTGCTGCGCCTGCCGCACGAGGTGAATCCGCTGTTTCAAGAGTGGCTGCAGGCGCACTTCCCGGACCGTGCGCAGCGGGTGATGAACCGCATCCGCGAGATGCGCGGAGGCAAGGACTACGACAGCGACTTCGCGACCCGCATGAAAGGCGAGGGCGTGTGGGCCGACCTGATCCGGCAGCGTTTCGAGAAGGCGTCCGCGCGGCTCGGGTTCTCGGACCTGCGCGGGCGCTTCGGGCGGCTCGATGGGTC
Organism: Massilia sp. UYP32; assembly: GCF_050434365.1. Taxonomy (NCBI): domain Bacteria; kingdom Pseudomonadati; phylum Pseudomonadota; class Betaproteobacteria; order Burkholderiales; family Oxalobacteraceae; genus Massilia; species Massilia sp. UYP32. The sequence goes on along the minus strand of NZ_JBNDIK010000009.1, from coordinate 1,709 downwards.
GCAGTTCAGGCGGCCGCTGGTGGTGCCGCAGATGCAGAAGCGGGACGCCAAGGGAGCAGGGCAGCTGGATTTGTTCTAGGATGCGGGGTTGACGGCACGCCGGCACGTGCGCTTGCGGACTCCAGCGTACAATGCCGTCTGTTGCTCTTTTCTACATCCTATGGCCACCTCAGTTCCTGCAACGCAGAGCGGACATCCCGCGAATCCCGCCGGGCAGGGCGCAGTCGCAGCGTCGGTGGAGCATGGCCTGCAAGCCGCCGGCGTCGGCCGCTTCCAGTACCGCATCTTCATGATCTTCGGCCTGGTCTGGCTGGCCGACGCCATGCAGGTACTGTCGATCGGCTTTTCCGCGCCATCGATCGCCAAGACCTTCGGCTTGACCATGCCGCAAGCCCTGCAGACGGGAACGCTGTTCTTCGTCGGCATGCTGATCGGCGCTTTTGTCTTCGGCCGGCTGGCGGACCGGATCGGCCGGCGTCCGGTGCTGATGATGGCGGTGGTGATCGACGCCTGCTTCGGCGTCGCGTCCGCATTCGCGCCCGATTTCACCTGGCTCTTGGCACTGCGCTTCCTGACCGGCATTGGCGTCGGCGCGACGCTGCCGGTCGACTACACGATGATGGCCGAATTCCTGCCCAGCGACCGGCGCGGGCGCTGGCTGGTGCTGCTCGAGTCGTTCTGGGCGCTGGGGACGATCTGCTTGGCGGTGCTGGCGCTGTGGGCGGTGCAGTGGGGCGACGACGCCTGGCGCGTCATCTTCTTCGTCACCGGCTTGCCGGCCCTGGTCGGCGTGGTTCTGCGGTTCTATATTCCCGAGTCGCCGATGTACCTGCACCGCAGCGGCAAGCTCGAGGAGGCGCGCGCAGTGCTGGGGCGGGTGGCCAGGACCAATGGCCGCGCGGTCGACATCCCGGCGCTGCAGCCCGAGCGCCGCCAGAAGTCGTCACTGCTTTCGCTGTTCAGGGACGGCCTGCGCCGCCGCAGCGTTTCGCTGTTTCTCGCATGGGCGCTGATCTCGATCGCCTATTATGGCGTGTTCGTCTACCTGCCGATCAAGCTGGGCGCCGAAGGCTTCGGCTTCATGCGTGGCCAGGAATTCCTGATCGTGCTGGCGCTGGTCCAGTTGCCCGGCTTCGCGCTGGCCGCCTATGGCGTCGAGCGCTGGGGGCGCAAGCCGACGCTGGTCGGTTTCCTGCTGCTGAGCAGCATCGGCTGCCTCGGTTATAGCCTTGGCAGTTCCACCGCGCTGGTGGTGGGATCGACGCTCCTGATGAGTTTCGCGCTGCTGGGCACCTGGGGCGCCCTGTATGCGTTCACGCCCGAGGTCTATCCGACCAGGCTGCGCGCCAGCGGCATGGGCGTGGCCGGTGCCGTCGCCCGCTTCGGCGGCCTGTTCGCGCCGGCGATCGTGGCACCGGTCATGACCACGCATTTCACGCTGGCACTGGTGATGTTGTCGAGCTTCCTGCTGGTGGGGGCGGTCGCGGTTTTGTGCGTCGACACCGAGTCGCGCCAGCGGGCGCTCGATTGATGGAGCAGTCAAGCTCGACGCATGAATTCGAAGAAGTTATCGCCATATCCGACGCTTGCATCGCAGCCGAAAGGCTCGTTAATTGTCAAGTCCCGCCTGTTCATAAACCCGCTTAACGAATAATTCCGGCCGTTTTTGCTGCCATTCTTTGAGCGCGAGGATGGGCGTCTTTGCATCG